>DAMAFT010000060.1:0-11790 GCA_031995805.1 Massilia sp. | reverse complement strand
GCGCTGGACGGCCTGCTGTTCTACTTCTTCTTCGAAGCCACCCTGATCCCGATGTTCATCATCATCGGCGTGTTCGGCGGCCCGAACCGCGTGTACGCGGCATTCAAGTTCTTCCTGTACACGTTCATGGGCTCGCTGCTGACGCTGATCGCGATCATCTACCTGTACAACAAGTCGGGCGGCACCTTCGACATCCTGGCATGGCACGCCACGCCGTTGACCATGACCGAGCAGGTCCTGATCTTCGTCGCCTTCCTGATGGCCTTCGGCGTCAAGGTCCCGATGTGGCCGGTGCACACCTGGCTGCCGGACGCCCACGTCGAGGCGCCGACCGGCGGTTCCGTCGTGCTGGCCGCGATCATGCTGAAACTGGGCGGCTACGGCTTCCTGCGTTTCTCGCTGCCGATCGCCCCGGACGCGTCGCACTACCTGGCCCCGCTGATCATCGTGCTGTCGCTGATCGCCGTGATCTACGTCGGCCTGGTCGCGATGGTGCAGGCCGACATGAAGAAACTGGTGGCCTACTCGTCGATCGCCCACATGGGCTTCGTCACGCTGGGCTTCTTCATCTTCAACGAGATCGGCGTGCAGGGCGGCATCGTGCAGATGATCTCGCACGGCTTCGTGTCGGGCGCCATGTTCCTGTGCATCGGCGTGCTGTACGACCGCGTGCACTCGCGCCAGATCGCCGACTACGGTGGCGTCGTCAACACGATGCCGAAGTTCGCCGCGTTCTCGGTCCTGTTCGCCATGGCCAACTGCGGCCTGCCGGCGACCTCGGGCTTCGTGGGCGAATTCATGGTCATCCTGGGCGCCGTCCAGTTCAACTTCTGGACCGGCCTGCTGGCCGCCACCGCCCTGATCCTGGGCGCCGCCTACTCGCTGTGGATGGTCAAGCGCGTCGTGTTCGGCAAGATCGGCAACAAGCACGTCGCCGAGCTGACCGACCTGAACGGCCGCGAGTTCTTCATGCTGGGCGTGCTCGCCATCCTGACCATCTACATGGGCCTGTATCCGGCGCCGTTCACCGACCCGCTGCAAGTGTCGGTCGCGGACCTGCTGCAGCACGTGTCGGTCAGCAAGCTGCCCACGCTGGCCCCATAAGCGGACTTAACAAGACATATGAATCCGATGATTGACACTACTGTTGCGACGGCGGCCTACGATTTCGGGCCGCTCCACGCCGAGATCTTCCTGGTCGTCGCGTCCTGCGTCATCCTCCTGGTGGACATGTTCCAGAAGAAGGATAGCAAGCGCACCCTGACCTACGTCCTGACGCTGCTGACCCTCGTGGTCTGCGCGGGCTTCACCTACGCCGACTTCAGCAGCGGCGCCACCGCTTACACGTTCCACAACATGTTCGTGTCGGACCCGATGGCCAACCTGCTCAAGCTGTTCACCTACCTGGCCGTCGGGGTCACGCTGGTGTATTCGCGCCAGTACGCCGAAGACCGCGGCATGATGTCGGGTAACATGGGCGGCGAGTTCTACGTGCTCGCCCTGTTCACCACGCTGGGCCAGATGATCATGATCTCCGGCAATAACATGCTGCCGATCTACCTGGGCCTGGAAATGATGTCGCTGTCGCTGTACGCGCTGGTGGCGATCCGCCGCGACCACGCGACCTCGACCGAAGCCTCGATGAAGTACTTCATCCTGGGCTCGCTGGCCTCGGGCTTCATGCTCTACGGTATCTCGATGGTCTACGGCGCCACCGGTTCGCTGGACATCCAGGCGATCGCCCGCGCCATCGCCGCCAACCAGGCCAACCACACGATCCTGGTGTTCGGCCTCGTGTTCATCGTGGCCGGCATGGCCTTCAAGCTGGGCGCCGTGCCGTTCCACATGTGGGTGCCGGACGTCTACCAGGGTTCGCCGACCGCCGTCACGCTGCTGCTGGGCGCCGCGCCGAAGCTGGCCTCGTTCGCGATGATGGTCCGCATCCTGGTCGAAGGCATGCTGCCGCTGGCCTTCGACTGGCAGCAGATGCTGCTGGTGCTGGCCGTGCTGTCGCTGGCCCTCGGCAACCTGACCGCGATCGCGCAGTCGAACCTGAAGCGCATGCTGGCCTACTCCACCATCGCGCAGCTGGGCTTCGTCCTGCTGGGCATGATGGCCGGCGTGGTCGGCGGCAATGCGGCCAACACCGCGACCGCCTACAGCGCCTCGATGTACTACACGATCACCTACGTGCTGACCACCCTCGGCACCTTCGGCCTGATCATGATGCTGGCGCGCTCGGGCTTCGAAGCCGAGGAAATCGCCGACTTCAAGGGCCTGGCCAAGCGCAGCCCGTGGTACGCGATCGTCATGACCGTGCTGATGTTCTCGCTGGCCGGCGTGCCGCCGATGATGGGCTTCATGGCCAAGTGGGCCGTGCTACAGGCCGTGGTCGCCACCGGCCAGCTGTGGCTCGCCATCGTGGCCGTGCTGTTCTCGCTGATCGGCGCGTTCTACTACCTGCGCGTGGTCAAGACCATCTGGTTCGACGATGCGTCCGACGTGGCGCCGATCGCGACCCCGATGGACATGCGCGTGGTGCTGTCGCTGAACGGCGTGCTGGTCATCGTGCTGGGCGTGGCGCCGGGCGGCCTGCTGGCGGCCTGCTTCAACGCCATGAGCAAGACCCTCGGCTCGTAACACGCCGTGGACGCCTCGCTCGCAAGCTGGCTGGTGATCGCGGTCGCGATCGCGTTCGCCAACCTGCCTTTCGTCAATGAGCGCGTGTTCGGCTTCATCGCCCTGAAGCCGGCGCTCGGCAGGGCGCACGCGAAATACTTCGCCGTGCGCCTGCTCGAGTTGTTTGTCTTATACTTCGTCGTCGGCGCACTGGCCCGCCTGCTGGAATCCCGGATCGGTAACGTGTTTACCCAGACCTGGGAGTTCTACGCAATCACCGGCTGCCTGTTCGTCGTGCTGGCGTTTCCGGGTTTCGTTGCACGTTACCTGCGCAAGCGCCGTCACTGAACGCCGGAGACCAGGTGCTCCGGCGGATATCAACGATTCCACCGGAGCAGCCTTGGATCATCCCGCACCTCCCGATCTCCCAGATGCCGACGATTCCCACCTCAGGGAAACCCGCCTCGACGGCGAACTCGCCTATGACGGGCACTTCCTGAAAGTCGCGCGCGACCGCATCAGGCTCCCCGACGGCAAAGTGTCCACGCGCGAATTCATCCGCCACCCGGGCGCCGTGGTCATCCTGCCCGTGTTCGACGACGGCCGCGTGCTGCTCGAGCGCCAGTACCGGTATCCGAACGACCGCGTCTTCATCGAGTTCCCGGCCGGGAAGATCGATCCGGGCGAGGAATCCCTGGCCACCGCCCGGCGCGAGCTGGAGGAAGAGACCGGCTACACGGCGAGCGACTGGCATTTCGTCGCCACCATCCACAACGCCATCGCCTATTCGGACGAGCACCTCGACCTGTTCCTGGCGCGCGGCCTGACGGCGGGCGAAGCCAGGCTCGACGACGGCGAATTCCTCGACACCTTCACGGCCACCGTGCCCGAGATGCTGGAGATGGTGAAGCGCGGCGAGATCACCGACGTCAAGACCGTGATCGGCACCTTCTGGCTCGAGAAGTTCGCGGCCGGCACCTGGAAGCCCGAGTAAGTGGCCGGGTGCCGGCTGGCGCCGCTCCCGTGGATGTTTCTGCTGCTGGCCTGGGCCGGCGCCGCCGCCGCGCGCACGCCGTTCCAGGCGCGCTGCGACGAGGCGGCGCTCGGCGCGCGCACCGTGTTTTCCTCGCGCGACAGCGGCTACCGCATCGACAACAGCCTGTCGTGGCGCACGCTGACCACGCTCAAGCCCGGCATCGGCAACGGCCTCGTGCTGGGCCTGACGCGCACCGAGTCGCGCGTGTCGATCCGCGTCGACGGTGCGCGCCTGGAAGACGCGGACGGCGTCTTCGAATGCCTGGTCCCGCAGGTGGACGTGGTGCTGTTCTATCCGCCGATTACCGTCTACGTCGGCAGCGAGTTCGCGCCCGATACCTGCGCGTATCGCGAAATACTTGCGCATGAAATGCGCCATCTCAAGACCTACCTCGACTGGCTGCCGAAAGTGGAAGAGCGGGCGCGCACGCGGCTCGGTGGGCGCTATGCCGGCAAGCCGCTGTACGCGCGCCGCGGCCAGGGACGCGCCTTGCTGCAAAGCGACATCGACCGCAACTGGCTGCCCGCGATCCGCGCCGAAATGCTGCGCGTCGAACGGCTGCAGGCGGCGATCGACAGTCCGCGGGAATACGCGCGTCTCAGCAAAGTTTGCCGAGGTGAGGTACAGTCCCTTATTGGATCGACAAGACCACCCGCATCGTAAACGATTGAATCAATGAACCAGGCTCCACGTTATTTCGCTTTGATCCCTGCCGCCGGCGTCGGTTCCCGCATGGGCGCCGACAGCCCGAAGCAGTATCTCAAGATCGGCGGCAAGCCCATGCTCCGCCATACGCTCGACGCATTCCAGTCGAGCGAACTGATCGCCCATACCTTCATCGTCGTCAGCCCCGACGATCCGTTCATCGACGCCGTCGCCCCGAGCCACGGCGTCACCGTGCTGCGCTGCGGCGGCGCGAGCCGCATGGAGTCGGTGCGCAACGGCCTGTCCGTGCTGGCCAACACGCTGGCCCCGACCGACTGGGTGCTGGTGCACGATGCCGCGCGCCCCGGCCTGACCGCCGAACTGATCGAAAGACTGATCAGCGGCACCGGCGACCACGACGCCGGCGGCCTGCTCGCGCTGCCGGTGGTGGACACGGTCAAGCGCTGCATCGACGGCGAAGCGGCCGGCACCGTGCCGCGCAGCGGCCTGTGGCTGGCGCAGACGCCGCAGATGTTCCGCTTCCGGCTGCTGCGCGAGGCGCTGGGCGCCGCCACCGACCCGAACGCGATTACCGACGACGCCAGTGCGGTTGAAGCGCTCGGATTGAGCCCAAGATTGGTGGAAGGGCATCCGCGCAACCTGAAGGTCACGCTGCCGGAAGACATCCGCATCGCCGAGATGTACCTGGCGGTCTCCCAACCCGAATTCGTCTGACATCATCATGGCACTCGCATCGTACAATCCTACTCCGCCGTTCCGCATCGGCACCGGCTATGACTGCCACGCGCTGGTGGAAGGCCGCAAGCTGATCGTCGGCGGCGTCACCATCCCGCACCGCCTGGGCCTGCTCGGCCACTCGGATGCCGACGTGCTGCTGCACGCCATCATCGACGCCATGCTCGGCGCCGCCGGCCTCGGCGACATCGGCAAGCATTTCCCCGACACCGACCCGATGTTCGCCGGCGCCGATTCGCGCACGCTGCTGCGCGAGGTCGCGCACCGCGTCGTCGCCACCGGCTACACCATCGGCAACATCGACGCCACCATCATCGCCCAGCAGCCGAAGATGGGGCCGCACATCCCGCAGATGGTGTCGCGCATCGCCGAGGACATCGGCGTGTCGCCGCAGCAGGTGAACATCAAGGCCAAGACCAACGAGAAGCTGGGCTGGCTGGGCCGCGAGGAGGGCATGGCGGCGCAGGCGACGGCCCTGCTGGTGCGCGCCGAGGCCTGAAACGGCGTCGCCGCTTTGCCGGCATGGCGGTTCCCCGCGATAATGAACGGATGCATTCGACCGGGACCGCCATGACCACCACCGACACCGCCGACACCGCCGCCAGCCCGCGCGCCGCCTGGGTGCTGATCCTGGCCGCCAGCGCGATCCTGATGCTGACGATGGCCGTGCGCCTGACCACCGGCCTGTTCGTCTCGCCGCTGAATACCGCGACCGGCCTGGGCATCGCCTCGATCAGTTTCGCGCTGGCCGTCGGCCAGTTCATGTGGGGCGCCTCGCAGCCCGTGTTCGGCGCGGTGGCCGACAAGTACGGTCCCGGCCGCGTGCTGGTGCTGGGCGGCGTGATGCTGGCCGCCGGCCTGGCCGCCACGCCGTTCGTGTCCTCGGAATGGGGCCTCATGCTGACGCTGGGCGTGCTGTCCGCCGCCGGCGCCGGCGCCGGCAGCTTTTCCATCCTGATCGGCGCCACCGCGCGCCGCCTGCCGCCCGAGCGGCGCGCCTTCGCTTCCGGCTTCATCAATGCCGGCGGCTCCTTCGGCCAGTTCGTGTTCGCGCCGCTGGTGCAGGGCCTGATCGCCGGCGCCGGCTGGGTCGTGGCGATGCTGGCGCTGGCCGCCACCAGCCTGTTGACGATCCCGCTGGCGCGCCCGCTGCGCGCCCAGCCGCCGACCGGGGAGGGCGGCGCCGGCCACGGCGCCCTGCCGGCCGTCTCGCTGCTGGGGCAGATGCGCGACGCCATGCGCGACCGCAGCTACCTGTGCCTGCACGCCGGCTTCTTCACCTGCGGCTTCCACATCGCCTTTCTGGTCACCCACCTGCCGGGCGAGGTGGGCCTGTGCGGCCTGCCGGCCGGCGTGTCGGCCACCGCGCTCGGCCTGATCGGCCTGTTCAACATCGCCGGGTCGCTGGCGGCCGGCGCGCTGGCCCAGCGCTACCGCATGAAATGGCTGCTGGCGCTGCTGTACGGCAGCCGCGCCGTCATCATCGCGCTATTCCTGCTGGCCCCGAAGACGGCGTGGACTTTCTACGTCTTCGCCGCCGCGCTCGGCTTTACCTGGCTGGCGACGGTGCCGCCGACCGCCGGCCTGGTCGGCAAGCTGTTCGGCACGCGCTACCTGGCGACGCTGTTCGGCCTGACGCTGCTGTCGCACCAGGTCGGCGGCTTCTTCGGCGCCTGGCTGGGCGGCCTGGCTTTCGTGCACCTGGGCGATTACTCGCTGATGTGGTATGCCGACATCGCGCTGGCGCTGGCGGCCGCCCTGGTCAACCTGCCGATCCGCGAGGCGCCGGTGCGGCGCCTGGCGCCGGCCGGGGCGGTGTGATGCCGCGCGATCCCTGGGCCTACCGCGACGTGGCGGTCGAGTCGGTGGCGGACCCGGCCACGGGCCGCCTGCGCATCAAGCCGGTGGCGGGGCAGGCGTACGCCACCTCGATGCGCGTGCACTGCGCACGGGCGCTCGCCGACCCGGCCCGCCATCCGGCCGGCACCCGCTTCCTGATCCGCGCCAAGCTTACCGACCGCGCCGGCGGGCGGCCCTACCTGTATGCCTGGCATGGCGATCCGGTCAAGGTGCTGACGGCGCGCGAGGCGGCGTCGTTCCTGGACGAATACCGGCGGCGGCGGATCTGAGCGCAGCGGCGGCGTCGTACTCACCCTCCATTATTTGCAACTAACCGACGAGCGGATGCCGGAGCGGCGGGGTCGCTCAGCGCACCGACGGCGCCGCGTCCAGGCGCCACTGGTGCATCAGTTCGACGAAGCGCCGCGCCGCCAGACCTTGCGGTTGTCCGGCTGCCCATACCACGTCGACGAAGAAACGCAGCACGTTCGTCAGGTTCTGCAATGGAATCTGCGCGACCCGTCCGTCGCGCAGCGCCGTGTGCACCAGGCCCGCCGGCAGCCAGGCCCAGCCCAGGCCGGTCGCGACCATGTCCAGCGCCGCGGCCGGGTTGTCGGTGCGCCATTGCAGGTGCGAGATGGCAATGCGCTTGTCGACCACCACGTCGTCGCGGCCGGCGACGACGACCTGGCGCGCGGCGAACAGGTCGGCATCGCGCACCGCGCCGCCGTGCGCCAGCAGCGGGTGGCCGGGAGCGGCGACGGCGACCAGGGTTTCCTGCGCCACTTCCTGGAAGGCCTCGTGCGGTTCCACGCCGTAGCGCTCGAACACCAGCGCCAGCTGGGCGCGGCCGGCCTGGACCATCGCCAGGGCGTCGGCCTGCGGCGCCGTCAGCACTTCGACTTGCAGCGACGGATAGTCGTGCGCCAGCGCCAGCAGCGCATCCTGCCACGGGACGGTGGCGAGCAGTTCCGGCACCAGGGCCAGCGTCAGCGAGGTTTCCAGGCCTTGCGTCAGCGACAGCGCGTGGATATTCAGATTGTGCAATTGCTCGACCAACAGGCGCGCCTGCGGCAGCAGCGCTTGCGCCTGCGCGGTCGGCTTGGGCTCGCGGCCGCGGCGGTCGAACAGTTCCAGGCCCAGTTCGGCCTCCAGGTTGGCGATCGCCATGCTCACCGCCGACGGTACCCGCCGCAGCGCGCGCGCCGCCGCCGAGAAGGAGCCGTGGTCGACGGCGGCCAGGAAGATCCTGAGGTTGTCGTAGTCGAAGGCCATCTTTCAATTTTATTGATATCTCCCGACTTTTTATATCACGTAACTGCACATACCATGGCATCCATCTCATTTGCGAAAGGAAACATCATGACCTGGCTGATCCTGTTCATTGCGGGCCTGTTCGAAGTGGCATGGGCCATCGGGCTGAAGTACAGCGACGGCTTCACCCGCCTGTGGCCCAGCGTGGGCACGCTGGCGGCGATGGTGCTGAGCGTGGTACTGCTCGGCTATGCCCTGAAGACCTTGCCCGTCGGTACTGCGTACGCGGTCTGGACCGGCATCGGCGCCGTCGGCACGGCCATCGCCGGCATCGCCTTCCTGGGCGAGGCGGCGACGCCGGCGCGGCTTGCCTGCATCGGCCTGATCGGCGCGGGGATCGTCGGGCTGAAGCTGGTCACCCCTCAATGAGTGCCTCTCCGGTGGCGATCATCAGCCGGTTGACGTAGGGTTCGACGTATCCGCCGCCGCGCCCTTGTGGATGCCCTTGGTGTCGATCATGGGCGCGGTGCGGGCCGGACCGGTGACGACGACCGCGCCGCCATGCTCGCGCGCCACCTCGGCATCGGCATGGCGGCGCAGCCGCAGCCGCAGCGGCATGCGCTCGCGGTGGGTACCGGCTACATAATGGTGCGGCCCGGCGTGTTCGTGGACGTCGGTCGGGTACGTAGTAGTCCACCAGCTTGAGCCGGGCATGGCGCGACGCGCCGCCGAGGGTGACGTATTTCTGCATGGCGGATCCGGGAGCGGCCGGCGTGCGGGGCAAATATCCTCACTGTAGCCATGCCGCTCGCGGGACTTCTGTGGTGCATCATCGAAGCGTGCTGTCGCGGCGTGCCCGAAAATGCGGCCCCGGCCTGCGCCGGGGCGACGGTCTTGCCGCCGACGATGCCGTTTCGGTCAGATGGACCCCTGGCCCGCGACCCCGGCGAACAGCGTCCCTGCCCGCTCCAGGATGCGCCGCACGGCCGGATGGTCGATCCGGCGCTGCACCGTCACCGCGTGGAACTGCTCGGCGATCGTGCCGATCTCGCCCAGCGCCTCCAGGCCGTATTCGCGGCAGATCGTCGGCGCCAGCACGGTCGGGGCCAGCACGAAACCGGCGCCTTCGCGCGCGAACGACATCAGGAGGGCGCCGTCGTCGAATTCGCCGGCCACCACCGGCGCCAGGTCCTGCAGGTCGAACCAGGCCTGTACCTGGCTGTGCAGGGCGGTATCGAAGCCGGGCAGCAGGAAGGGTGCCCCGCGCAGCCGGCGTGGGAAGGGGCCGGGCCAGCGCGCGGCCAGGCCAGGGTGGCCGAGCACCGTCTGCGTGCTCGCGCCGAGCAGGTGGGTGTAGCCGCGCACGGCGCCGCCGGGCGGCAGGCCGCGGTCGGCCAGCACCAGGTCGAGGCGGTGCGCGGCGAGGTCCTGCAGCAGCGCGTCCAGGCGGCCTTCGCGGCATACCAGGCGCAGCGCCGGCGCGGCTTCGCGCGCCGGCTGCAGCAGGCGGAACGCCAGCGTCTTCGGGATCATGTCGACCACGCCCACGCGCAGCGTCTCGGGCGCGCGCACCAGGCCGCGCCGCACCGTCTGTTCCAGTTCGTTGCCCAGGTCGAAGATGCGTTCGGCGTACAGCAGCACCGTCTTGCCCGCCTCGGTCAATTCCAGCAGGCGGCCCTGCTTGCGCAACAGCGCTTCGCCGAACTGCGCTTCCAGCAGTTGCAACTGGCCGCTGATCGCCTGCGGCGTCACGTGCAGGCGCCTGGCGGCCGCCGCGACGGTGCCGCACGTTGCCACCGTATAGAAATACTGCAGGTGCTTGTAGTTGATCAAGAAACAGCTCCAAAAAACTTGAGGATTGCAAAAGATTATTCGATTTTACTTCGGGTGCGCATGGCCTTACGCTGTATCCATCGCCATTTCATTGATGAGGAACACGATGCGAATCCATGCAAAAGACAGTCCCCAGGCCGTGTGCCGCCTGCTGGCGCTGGCCATGATCGTCGACGGCCACCTGGCGCCGTCCGAGCTGGAGGCGATGCGCGCCTCCGGCATCCTGCGCCACGTCGCGATCGACGAGGAGGGCTTCGACGAGGTGGTGCGCGGCCTGTGCGAAGACCTGCTGGCCACGGCGCACCAGCGCGGCAGCGGCGAGGTCGAGATCGACGTCAGGCTGCTGGATGCGCTGCTGGCCGACGTCGAGGATCCGCACCTGCGCATGAGCACGATGAAGGCGATGCTCGACATCGTCCATGCCGACACCGTGATCGACGGCCGCGAGACGTTGCTGATCCAGCGCGCCTTCAGGGCCTGGGGCGAACCGTATCGCCCATCGGCCGGCAAAGTCGCTACACTCTAGCTGGTATCCATCGACATCGACCACCACCGGAAAGGACAGCCATGGCAACACGGAAGATCGCAGTACTGGTAGGCAGCCTGCGCAAGGAGTCGTTCAGCCGCAAGCTGGCGAAGACCCTGATGCTGGTGGCGCCGCCCACGCTCGAACTCGAGATCGTCGAGATCGGCCAGCTGCCCATGTACAACCAGGACGACGAGACGGACACGCCGCCGCCGCCCTGGACCGAATTCCGCGACCGCATTCATGCCGCCGACGGCATCCTGTTCTGCACGCCCGAATACAACCGCTCGCTGCCGGGCGTGCTGAAGAACGCGATCGACGTCGGCTCGCGCCCCTACGGCAAGGCCGCCTGGACCGGCAAGCCCTGCGCCGTGGTCAGCAACTCGCCGGGGGCGCTGGGCGGCTTCGGCGCCAACCACGCCGTGCGCCAGACCCTGGTGTTCCTGAACATGCCGTGCATGCAGTCGCCCGAGGCGTACATCGGCGGCATCGCCGAGAAGTTCGACGGCGACCAGCTGAAGGACGACGGCCTGCGCAGCTTCCTGCAGCAGTTCATGGAATGCTTCTCGACCTGGGTCGAGCGCCACGCCGACTGACGCACGGGATGACAGTCCGCGCATGAAGGAATACGCAGGCAGCGGCGCCTACGTGCCGCAGGCGCCGCCGTCCTACGGCAAGCCGCCGCCCGGCTGGCGGCGGCATATGTACGACGTCATCTTCGAGGCCGACACGCCGGCCGGGCGCCGTTTCGACATCGCACTGGTAGGCGCGATCCTGCTCAGCATCCTGGTCGTGGTGCTGGACAGCGTGCCGCGCCTGCACGCGGACTACGGGGCCGCGCTGCACCTGCTCGAATGGATGTTCACGCTGCTGTTTACCGTCGAGTACGCCGCGCGCATCGCGGCCGTGCAGCACCCCTGGCGTTATGCGACGGGCTTCTACGGCATCATCGACCTGCTGGCGGTGCTGCCCACCTATTTTTCGCTGCTGGTGCCGGGCAGCGCCGTGCTGCTCGACATCCGCATCCTGCGCCTGCTGCGCGTGTTCCGCATCTTCAAGCTGACGCTGTACATCGAGGAAACCACGCGCCTGGGCGAGGCGCTGGCCGCGAGCCGGCGCAAGATCATGGTGTTCCTGTCGGTCGTGCTGATGGCGATCCTGATCCTCGGCACCATCATGTACGTGGTCGAGGGGCCGGAAAACGGCTACACCAGCATTCCCGTCTCGATGTACTGGGCCACCGTCACCATGACGACGGTCGGCTATGGCGACATCACGCCGC
>DAMAFT010000059.1:0-11800 GCA_031995805.1 Massilia sp. | reverse complement strand
GCCAGCGCCAGCGCACAGGCCAGCGCCGCCGGCCTGGCCTCGGCCACACTGTCGGCGCAGGGCGAACTGGTCGCCAACTACATGTCGCTGCGTTCGGTGGACGCCCAGCGCGAGCTGCTGGCCACCACCATCGAGGGCTACGAGCGCGAACTGCGCATCACCCAGAACCGCTACGACGTCGGCATCATCCCGCACTCGGACGTCTACCAGGCCGAAACGCAGCTCGCGACCGCGCGCAGCGACCGCCTGGGCCTGGACAACCAGCGCGCCCAGCTCGAGCACGCGATCGCGGTCCTGGTCGGCAAGGCGCCGGCCGAGTTCGCGCTGGCGCCGGCGCCGTGGAACGTGACCGTCCCCGACGTCCCGGCGGGGGTGCCGTCGACGCTGCTGCAGCGGCGTCCGGATATCGCCGGCGCCGAACGCCGCGTGGCCGCGGCCAACGAGCAGATCGGCATCGCGCGGTCCGCCTACTTCCCGGACATCGGCCTGAGCGCCTCGTACGGCACGGCGGCGAGCCGGGTCGGCGACCTGTTCAACGCCTCGGCGGCGGCCTGGTCCTTCGGCCTGTCGGCCGCCCAGACCCTGTTCGACGCCGGCGCCACGCGCGCCCGCGTGGAGGGCGCGCGCGCGGCCCACGCGCAATCGGTGGCGAACTACCGCCAGACCGTGCTGAACGCCTTCGCCGACGTCGAAGACCAGCTGGCCGCCACCCGCGTGCTGGCCCAGCAGCAGGACCTGCGGCGCCAGGCTTCCGACGCCGCCGCCAAGGTCGAGCAGCAGGTGACCAACCGCTACCGGGCGGGGCAGGTGAGCTACTCGGAAGTGGTGCAGGCCCAGGTGACGGCACTGAACGCACGGCGCTCCCTGATCCAGGCCCAGGCCGACCGCCAGACGACGGCCATTGCCCTGATCCAGTCCCTGGGCGGCGGCTGGCACGCCAATTGACAAACCCCAAACCGGGGTCAGAGCCGGGGTCAGAGCCCGGTTTTTGGAAAAAGCCATCAAGACATTTCCAAAATGGCGACTCTGACCCCGGTTTGATGTGGGTCTATTCGGGGCGGCGGGCCCAGCGTTGGGCGAGGACGGCGCAGGTCATCAGCTGGATCTGGTGGAACAGCATCACGGGCAGGATCACCATGCCCAGCGCGCTCGGGGCGAACAGGACTTTCGCCATCGGCACGCCGCTGGCCAGGCTTTTCTTCGAGCCGCAGAACACGATGGTGATCTCGTCCTCGCGCGAAAACCCCAGGCGGCGGCTGGTCCAGGTGGCGATGGCCAGCGCCAGCGCCAGCATCGCGGCGCACACGACGCCCAGCGTGAGCAGCGCGGACGGCGACAGCTTGTGCCACAGGCCTTCGTTCACCGATTCGCTGAAGGCGGTGTAGACCACCAGCAGGATCGAGCCCTGGTCGACGATCCGCAGCATCGGCTTGTGGCCGTCGATCCAGGCGCCGATCCACGGGCGCAGCAACTGGCCGGCCAGGAAGGGCAGCAGCAGTTGTTCGACGATGGCGACGATGGCGTTCCACGACGAGCCGGCGGCGGCGCCGCGCACGATCAGGGTGCTCACCAGCAGCGGCGTGGCGAAGATGCCGATGAAGTTCGAGGCCGAGGCGCTGCACACGGCCGCCGCCACGTTCCCGCGCGCCATCGAGGTGAAGGCGATCGACGATTGCACGGTCGAGGGCAGGGTGCACAGGAACAGCACGCCGATGTACATCTCCGGCGTCAGCATGGTGCCGGACAGCGGATGCAGGGCGAGGCCCAGCAGCGGGAACATCACGAAGGTCGAGGCCAGCACCAGCAGGTGCAGGCGCCAGTGCGCGAGGCCCGACAGCAGCGCCTCGCGCGACAGCTTGGCGCCGTGCAGGAAGAACAGCAGGCCGATCGCGAACGTGGTGACGTCGCCCAGCACCGTGGCGGCGGGGCCGGAGCAGGGCAATACGCTGGCCAGCGCCACGGTGCACAAGAGCATCAGGGTGAAGGTGTCCACCGACAGGCGGCGCAGGAGGGCGGAAGTGCGTTCGATCGTTCGTTGCATGGCGACTGGGGAAACTGCGGGGCGGAACCGGCTATTCTAGCGCGATCCGGACGGCGCCGCTGGCCGCCGGCCGCGTGGTTTTGCGTGACAAAGTTATTTCCAGTTATAAGCAAGGCGGATATACTCCCGGCTTGCTTTACATTCACCCTGGGGACCACCTTGTTCAAATCCATCGTCCTGCCCGTGGCGGCCATGGGGGTTATCGCCTCCGCCTGCGCCGACGAGGGCCAGTGGCAGCCGCACCAGCTGCCGCAGCTGAAGTCCGAGCTCAAGCGCATCGGCATCACCATCCCGGCCGAGAAACTGGCCGACCTGTCGAAGCACCCGATGAGCGCGATCGTCTCGCTGGGCGGCTGCTCGGCGTCGTTCGTCTCGCCGGACGGCCTGGTGGTCACGAACCACCATTGCGCGTATGGCGCGATCCAGCGCAACGCCTCCCCGGAACACAATTACATCGTCGACGGCTTCCTGGCCAAGACCCGCGCCGAGGAACTGCCCGGCGGCCCGAACACGCTGGTCTACGTGACCGAGAAGGTCGAGAACGTGACCGATCGCGTCCTGAAGGGACTGGCGCCGAACCTGTCCGGCAAGGAGCGCCACGAGCAGGTCGAGGGCCGCATCAAGGCCCTGGTCGCCGAATGCGAAAGCGACAAGGGCTATCGCTGCTCGGTCCCCGCCTTCCACCGCGGCGGCGAGTACTACCGCATCAAGCAGCTGATGATTCGCGACGTGCGCCTGGTGTACGCGCCGGCGGACGCCGTCGGCAACTTCGGCGGCGACATCGACAACTATGAATTCCCGCGCCAGGCCGGCGACTTCTCGTTCCTGCGCGCCTACGTCGGCAAGGATGGCCGCCCGGCCGACCCGTCGCCCGACAACGTCCCGTACAAGTCGAAGGACTTCCTGGTCGTGTCGGCCGAGGGCCTGAAGAACGGCGATCCGATCCTGCTGGCCGGCTATCCGGGCCGCACCAGCCGCTACAAGCTGCCGTCGGAGATCCGCTTCGCGCGCGACGTCGACTACCCGGCCAAGGTCGCGTCGATCACGGCCGACCTGTCGGTGATCGCGGCCGCCACCATGGGCAACCCGAACTACGACGTGCGCTACGCCAGCGTGGCCAAGAGCCTGAACAACGTGCTGAAGAAGACCCAGGGCCTGCTGGACGGCTTCGCGCGCAAGGACATCGCCGCCATCAAGGACGTGCAGGACGCCGAGTTCCGTGTCTGGCAGCAGCAGCACGGCGGCGGCGCGAAGACGCTGCTGGCCGACCTCGACGCGGCGATCAAGGCCGACATGGACGGTTCGCGCCAGGAAGCCGCCTGGGCCGAGGCAACGCACAGCGACCTGCTCAAGAGCGCGCGCACCCTGTACCGCCTGGCGCTGGAGCGCCAGAAGCCGGACGCCCAGCGCGAAGCCGGCTACCAGGAGCGCGACCTGTCCTTCATCAAGGCGCGCCTGACCCGCCTGGAACAGTCGTTCGTCCCGAGCGTCGACCAGGCCCGCTGGCAGGCGGCCCTGAACCGCTACGCGAAGATCGACGCGAAAGCGCACCCGCAGGGCCTGGACGCGCTGCTGCCGAAGCAGGACACGCTCGCGGCGCTGTACAAGTCGACCGAGCTGGCCGACACCGCCAAGCGCCTGGCCTGGATCGGCAAGGATCCGGAAGCGTTCCGCAAGTCGAACGACCCGTTCATCCAGCTGGCCGTGCGCCTGCACGACACCGGCATGGCGCTCGAAAACCACCGCAAGGAAGTCGACGGCAACCTGGAGCGCGTGATCCCGCAGTACATGGAAGCCGTGATCGCCTGGAAGAAGTCGCAGGGCAAGCCGGTCTACCCGGACGCCAACTCGACGCTGCGCGTGACCTACGGCACCGTGGCCCCCTACTCGCCGCGCGACGGCCTGGTCAAGGGGCCGTTCACGACCGTGCAGGGCATCGTCGAGAAGGCCACCGACAAGGAGCCGTTCAACGCGCCGTCCAGGCTGCTGCAGGCGATCAAGGATAAACGGTATGGCCAGTTCAAGGACCCGGTGCTGGGCACGGTGCCGGTGAACTTCCTGTCGAGCGCCGACACGACCGGCGGCAATTCCGGTTCGGCGGTGATGAACAAGCGCGGCGAGCTGGTCGGCCTGAACTTCGATTCGACCTACGAGTCGATCACCAAGGACTGGTACTTCGACCCGGTGATCACGCGCGCGATCCACGTCGACATCCGCTACATGCTGTGGGTGATGAAGGAAGTCGACCATGCCGACAACCTGCTCAAGGAAATGACGATCAAGTATCCGAAACAATGATCGGATGACGACGCCGCAAGAACCGCGCCCGGAGCGATCCCGGCGCGGTTTTTGTTCGTGCGCCACGCGCATCGCGTGCGCGGGCATCTTCACGCAGCGGGAAACCAGATATCGAAGCGCGTCTCGCCGTCTTCCCCGGGCGCCAGCGCATACGCGCAGCCATGCCGCACCAGCACCTCGCGCACGAACATCAGCCCGATGCCCTGGCCGCCCTTGCGCGTGGTGTAGAAGGGGGTGAACAGGCGCCGCGCGGCGGCCGGATCGAGCTGGCCGCCGGAATCGATCACCGACAGCCGCACCCGCCCCTGGTCGTCGCGGCCGGCCAGTTCGATGCGGATGGCGCCGCCGCGGCTGCCGTCGGCGGCATTGCGCGCATCGATCGCCTCGATCGCGTTCTTGACGATGTTCAGCAGCGCCTGTTCGACCAGCTGGACGTCGAGCGGCAGCGGGGCGACCTCGTCGTAGCGCGACCAGCCGAGCGCGATGCCGCGCCCGGCGCACTGTTCCCGGTTCAGCCACAGGATGTCGTCCATCACGGCGCGCAGGCTGGCCGGGCGCAGTTCCGGCGCCGGCATCTTGACCACTTTCGTGAAGCGGTCGATGAATTCGCCCAGGCTGACGTTGCGGCGCTTGACGGCGACGATGGCCGTGGCGAAGTCGCCGGCGTCGGGTTCGGCCAGCTGGCTGCGGTAGGTCAGCAGCGAGTCGAGCACCGAGCCGGTGGCGGCCACCGTGTTGTTCACCTCGTGGGCCAGCACGCGGATCAGGCGCGCATAGGTGGCGCGCTCGGAATCCTCGAGTTCCGCCGTCAGCTCCTCGACCATCAGGAAGTGGCGCGCGAAGCCGCGGTCGAAGAACCGGCCGCGCTGGGCACGGTAGCGCCGGCCCTCGGTATCGGTCAGCAGGCGGCTGTCGCCGGGCGCCAGCGCGTCGAGCTGGGCGGCCAGTTCGCAGCTGCGCGCGCGCGCGCGCGCGTCCAGCGCGGGATCGAAGGCGCCGCTGCCTTCGGCCCATGCCGCCAGCGGCCGCCCGAGCGGCGCCTCCAGTCCCAGGAGGCGCGCGGCGCCGGCATTGAGCAGGCTGATGGCGCCGTCGAAGTCGAATACCAGCACGGCGTGCGGCGTGGCTTCCAGCAGGCGGTCGAGGAAACCCTGCTGCTCGCCGATGGCCAGGCGCTCGCGGTGCAGGGCGGCCAGCATGGCGTTGAAGGTGCCGACCAGGCCGTCCAGTTCGCCCATGCCGGGCGCGGCCAGGCGGCTGGCGTACTGCTGGTCCTGCAGCAGGTCGTGGAAGCGGTGCGTATAGCCGAGCGGCGCCAGCGCCTGGCGCAGCAGGCGCCAGCCCAGCGCCAGGCTGGCCAGCAGCAGCAGTTCGGCGCCGACGAACCAGGCCGGCCGCTCGGGCAGCAGCAGGGCGGCGCAGCCGAACAGCGGCACGTGCAGGGCCGCCAGGTAGATCCCGAGGCGGTGGCGCAGCTTCATGGCAGGCGCGCCGCGCTCATTCCCCGGCGTCCTCGGCGCCGTCCAGGCCGTGGCGTTCCAGGCGCCGGTACAGCGCGGTGCGCGACAGGCCGAGCGCCCGGGCCACGCGCGAGATGTTGCCGTCGTGCTGCTGCAGCGCCTGTTCGATCATGTGGCGCTCCACCTGTTCCAAGGTCATGCCGTCGACGCCCAGCCGGGCGCCGGGCGCGCCGTCGTCGACCGCGCTGGTGGCCTGGAAGTCGGCCTGGCCCAGGCGCGGCTTCCCGGCCAGCAGCAGGGTGCGCTCGACCGTCTGCTTGAGCTGCCGGATATTCCCCGGCCAGGGTTGCGCGGCCAGCCAGTCCAGCGCCGCGGGCGCCAGTTCGACGTCGTCCAGGCCGTAGCCCTCGGCCACCTTCGCCGCGATGTGGCGCGCCAGCAGCGGGATGTCGCTGCGGCGCTCGCGCAGCGCCGGCATGCGGATCGTGATCAGGTTCAGGCGGTAGAACAGGTCTTCGCGGAACTCGCCGGCGGCCACCAGTTCGGCCAGTTCACGGTTGGTGGCCGACACCACGCGCACGTCGGCCTGTACGCTGGCGCTGGCGCCGACCGGCTGGTAGCGCTGGTCCTGCAGCACGCGCAGCAGCTTCACCTGGTCGCCGCGGTTCAGCTCCCCGATCTCGTCGAGGAACAGGGTGCCGCCGTCGGCGCTGGCGACGTGGCCCTTGCGGTCGCTCCTGGCGTCGGTGAAGGCGCCGCGCACGTGGCCGAACATCTCGCTCTCGAACAGCGAGGACGAGATCGCCCCCATGTTGATCTTGACGATGGGGTGGCCGGCGCGCGGGCTGTTGCGGTGGATGGCGTCGGCCACCAGTTCCTTGCCGGTGCCGCTCTCGCCCAGGATCAGCACCGGGGCGCGGGTGCGCGCCACCTGGCCGACCGTCTCCAGCACCTTCAGCAATCTGGGGTGTTCGCCGACGATGGCGCCGAAGTCGAAGCGCGCGTCGAGGGCGGCGCGGGCCTGGCGCGGCATCGGCGCCGCCACCGCATCGCCGCCCGCCAGCTGCAGCGTCGCCTCGATCAGCTCGACCAGCCGCGCATTGTCCCAGGGCTTGGTGAAGAAGTTGGCGGCGCCGGCCTGGATGCCGCGCACCGCCAGCGCGATCGAACCCCAGGCCGTCATCAGGAGCACCGGCATGCCGGGATGCGCCCCCTTGATGCGGGCCAGCAGGTCGAGCCCTTCCTCGCCGCTGGTCTGCAGCGAGAAGTTCATGTCCTGCAGCACCAGGTCGAAGGGACCGGCGGCCAGTTGCGCCAGCGCGGCGCGCGGGTCGTCGGCGCAGGCGGCGTCGAAGCCGGACTGCTTGAGCAGCAGGGCCAGCGAGACCTGCACCGCGCCGTCGTCGTCGACGACGAGGATGCGCCGCCTGCGTTGTGATTCCATCCGATGTATCCGCCTTCGTGACCGTTACTCGTAGTGCAGCGCTTCCGTGGGACTGAGGCGGCTCGCGCGCCAGCCCGGATACAGCGAGCAAAGCAAGGATAGCAGATAGATCACGGCCATCGACAGCCCCGCCGCGGCCAGGAAGACGGTCCAATCCAGTCCCGCGCCGAACGCCCCGGTGAGCGGCAGCTGCACCAGCAGCAGCAGGCCGAGCGCCATTGCGAAAGAGCTGAGCAGCATCTGCTCGGCGACGATCTGGCGGTAGATGTCGCCGGCGCGCGCGCCGATGGCGCGGCGCAGGCCGATCTCCGGGATGCGCTGGGTGGTGTTCTGCCACAGCACGCCGAACAGCCCGAACGCCACCATCAGCAGCACGAAGGCGGCGATCACCGCGACGACCGCCAGCGGCACCAGTTGCTCCTTCAGTTGGGTGGCGCGCAGCGCCGGCAACGGCGCGATCTCGTAGCTCCAGTCGTTGCGCACCAGTTTCAGGCGCGCGTTCAGCGCCGCCTCGAACGCGCGCGGCGTGCCGGGCGCCACGCGCAGCAGGATCGTGCGCACGCGCGACTTGTCGGCGAGCGGGTCGAAGCGCGTCATGATGAAGCTTACGGGCGCCATCAGCGGTCCCTTGTTGCGGAACTCGTCGACGACGCCGACCACCCGCAGCGTGTGCGTGACGTTGCCGTCGCGCCGCGTCAGCTGCTTGCCGAGCGCATCCTGGCCCGGGAACAACGCCTGCGCCAGGCGCCGGTTCAGCACCACGGGCGCGACGATCGCGCCGTCGTCCTCGGCCGAGAACCAGCGCCCGCGCGCGACCGGCATGCCCAGTACGCCGGCGACGCCGTCGCTCGCCTCGAGGATATTGGTGTGCACGTCGGCGCCCGTCTGCGGCGACTTGTAGGTGGTGGTCCAGGTCGCGTTGGTGTACGGCGTGTAGGCGGCAAAGCCGACTTCGCGCACCTGCGGCAGTTCCATCAGGCCGCGGCGCAGCGCGGCGTAGGCGTCGGCGGGGATGGCCTCGTCGCCGCCGTCGGTACGCAGGGTGACGGACCAGGCGTCGGCGCCGTCGAAGCCGACCGGCTCGCGATACAGCTGCAGGTAGCGCAGCGCGAAGGCGGCGATGCCGAACACGATGGCGAAGGCGAGCAGGATCTCCAGGCTCAGCATCAGGTTCCTGGTCTTGCGCTTCCAGGTCAGGGTCAACAGGTGGCGCAGCATCAGGCATTTCCTTTCAGGGCGTGAACGGGATCGAGGCGCGACATCTTCCAGGCGGGGACGAGGCCGGACAGCAGGCCGAACACGAAGGCCAGCAACAGGCCCCAGCAGAACACCGCCAGGTCGACGTCGACGTCGAGGTAGGGGATCAGGCGCGATCGTTCGAGCAGCCACAGCACGGCCTGCGTGCAGGCCAGGCCGAGCAGGCCGCCGGCGAGGCAGAGCAGGACGTTCTCGATCACCAACTGGCCGGCCAGCTGCATGCCGGTGGCGCCGAAGGCCTTGCGCACGCCGATCTCGGTGCTGCGCTCGAGCGTGCGGCCCATGTTCAGGTTGACCAGGTTCAGCGCCGGCAACAGCATGAACAGCAGCATGGCGCCGGCGATCGCGACCAGCAGCTCGCCGGCGCCCGAGTCGGGCCGCGTATGGTTGCCGAGCAGTTCGCGCGCGAACAGGTCGATCTTGCCGTCGGCCCAGAACCGGGTGGTCTTCCAGGTGGCCGGGTCGTCGCTGACGAAGTTCAGGCCGATGCGTGCGACCTCGCGCCGGATGCGCGGCAGGTCGGCGGCATCCCGCGCCAGCAGCATGGCGGAGAAATTGCCGGTTTCCTCGCTGAGGTAGTTACTCGAGGGGAAAGTCGCGACCGGCGCCCAGATGTCGGCGTAGGCATTCATGTGCAGCACGTCGGCGACCACGCCGATCACCGTGAACGCCTGGCCGCCCACGACGATGCGTTGGCCCGGCGCCGCGTCGTTTCCGAACAGGCGGCGCGCGGTGGTCGCGTTGAGCACTGCCACCATGCGGCCGGCGCGTTCGTCGTCCGCGCCGGGCAGGCGGCCGGCGAGGAGCTTGAAGTCGAGGATCTTCCAGTAGTCGGCGTCGACGCGGCGCATGTCCACCTCGCTCACCCGCCCGTCCTGGTAGACCGAGACCTTGGACGCCATGGTGAAGGCGGACACCCGCTCCACGCCGGGGATGGTCTTGAAGTAGCGGTCGATGGTCTTCCAGCCTGGATGCGTGGTGCGCGTCGTGCTGCCGTCGGCGTTTTCGCTGTACATCGTGTAGACCTGCAGCAGGCGCTCGCTCCTGCCTTCCACGCCCTTCGGCCAGAACGCGGTTTCCAGCAGGGCGCTGGCCACCATCAGCACCACCAGCGTCAGCACGATGCACGCCAGGTTGATGGCGGTGAACAGCTTGCGGCGCATGAACACCTTCCAGGCCGTCAGCAGGTAGTTCCTGAGCATGTCGGGTTCCTCCTTCAGGCGACCAGCTGGCCGTCGAACACGCGCACGATGCGGTCGGCGCGGCGCGCTTCCTGCTCGTCGTGGGTCACCATCACGACGGTCGTGCCTTCCTCGTTCAGCTTGGCCAGGATGTCCATCACCTCGGCGCCCATGCGGCTGTCCAGGTTGCCGGTCGGTTCGTCGGCCAGCAGCACCTGCGGCTGGCCGACGATGGCGCGCGCGATCGCCACGCGCTGCTGCTGGCCGCCCGACAGCTGGTTCGGGTAATGGTCCATGCGCGCGCCCAGTCCCACTTTTTCCAGCGCGGCCCGCGCCAGGTTGCGGCGCTCGGCGCCACCCATGCTGCGATACAGCAGTGGCAACTCGACGTTGTCGACGACACGCAGGTCCGGGATCAGGTGGAAGCGCTGGAAAATGAAGCCGAACATCTGGTTGCGCAGCTGCGCCACATGGCGGTCGGCATAGCGCCTGAGCGGGACGCCGGCGACCTCGATGCTGCCCTGGCCCGGCCGGTCCAGCAGGCCGATCAGGTTGAGCAGCGTGCTCTTGCCGCAGCCGCTCGGCCCCATCATGGCGACGAATTCTCCCTGCTGCACGTGCAGGTCGATGTCTTTCAGCGCCAGCGTCTCGACCTTGTCGGTGCGGTAGGTCTTGCTGACTTTGTCCAGTCTGATCATGGTTGTCCTCTCGTTGGAATCAGGGGGAGATGCGGATGTCGTCCAGGTCCTTGAAGGCCTCGGTGCCGGCGACGACGAAGCGGTCGCCGGCGCGTGCCCCGGACACGACTTCGACCACCTTGCCGTCGCTGGCGCCCAGCTCCAGCGTGGTCCGGGCGGCGTGGCCGTCGCGCACCGCGAAGGCCGGCTGGCGTCCCTTGCCGTTGAAGGCGGGACCGCCGTCGATCACCAGGACATCGGCGCGGCGCGTGGTGACGACGCCGACGTCGACCCGCATCTTGTTGCGCAGGTGCGGGTTGCGCGGCTGGTCCAGGTCGACCAGCAGCTTGATGGAGCCGTTCTGGATCTCGGGCAGGATGGTGCGCACCCGGCCGGCCATGGCTTCGCCGTTCTGCGCCACGCGCACCGGCTGGCCGGGAGCGAGCTGGCGCGCGTGGAAGTCCGACAGCGTGGCTTCGACGCGCCAGTTGTCCAGTTCCGAAACGCGCGCCACCAGCTGGCCGGCGGCCACGCTGGCACCTTCTTCCTCGACCAGCGTGGTCAGCATGCCGGAGAAGGGCGCCACCATCTTCGTCTGCGCCAGCAGCCTTTGCTGCTGGGCGATCTGCTTTTGCAGGATGTCCTTCTGCAGGCTGGCGGCGGCGATGCTGCTGGCGGTCGTGCGGCGCGTGTCTTCCACCAGCTCGCGCTGCTGGCGCAGCTGGATCTCGTTGCGCCGCACGTTCAGCTCGGCCGTGAGCAGGTCTTCGCCCGACACCAGGCCGCTGCTGCGCAGCTTCTGGTTGCGTTCGTGGCGTGCGCGCGCCGACTGCAGGTCGATCTCCAGCAGTTCGATGGCGCTCCTGGTCTGCTTGAGCCTCTGGTCGCGTTCCAGCTCCAGTCCGACGATGCGGTTTTCCTGCTGCGCCAGTTGTTCCTGGAGGGCGTCGAGCGCCAGGCGGATGTCGCGGTCGTCCAGTTCCAGCAGCACGTCCCCCTGCGCGACCCGCTGGCCGGGCTTGGCGTGCACGCGCGCCACGCGGCTGGCCCCGGGACTCGTGACGACTTCCTCGTGCACGGGAATGACGACGCCGGCCGCTTCGATCGTGTTGTCGACGCTGCCGCGCCGGACCTCGGCGACGACGATCTCGGCGGCGGCCACGCTGGGGCGCACGATGCGGTTGACGCCCCACAGCGCGGCGCCCACGCAGGCGAACAGCAGGGCGCCGGTGGCCAGCCGCAGGTGGCGGCGCCGGCGCAGGATGTCGATGGAGATGGCTTGGTCCACGATGCGAAGCGAAATGGTGATGCAGGGGATAGTGCAAGCACCGTGCCAGCACCGTCCTCCCAGGGAGAACGCCGCATTCCCGCTCCCGGCGCTGCCCGGCGCCGGGCAGCACTGTCCGGAACCGGACAGGGGCCGCCGGCTTGCATAAACCGGG
>DAMAFT010000058.1:0-11827 GCA_031995805.1 Massilia sp. | reverse complement strand
GCACGAACACGTCCCAGACGCGCGGCAGCAGCTCGGCGTCGATGCCCTTGCCGTTGTCGCGCACCTCCAGCTCGGCCCAGCCCTCGCCTTCGCGCGTGGCGACGCGGATGGTGCCGCCCGGCTGCGTGTACTTGGCGGCGTTCTCGATCAGGTTGCCGGCGATCTGCTGCAGGCGATGCGGGTCGCACAGGGCCCAGGCCGGCGCCAGCGCCAGTTCCACCGTGTGCGCCGCCGTCGTGCCTTGCGCCTGCAGCGTCAGCGCCGCCTCGCGCACCGCCTCGGCCAGGTCGAGCGGCACCGGCGCCAGCGCCACCCGGCCGCTCAGCACGCGGTTGGCGTCCAGCAGTTCGTCGACGAGGTGGGCCAGGTGGCGGCTCTGGCGCCCGATGATGGCGTGGGCGCGCTCGGCCGCGCCGCCGCCGGCGCCCATCTGGATCAGCGCGATCGCCGAGCTGATCGCGCCCAGCGGATTGCGCAGCTCGTGGCCGAGCATGGCGAGGAACTCGTCCTTGGCGCGGTTCTGGCCCTCGGCCACGGCGCGCGCCCCTTCCGCTTCGGCAAGGTGGCGCTGGCGCGCCGTCTCCAGGCGGATCAGGCGCGTGGACGCCGCGTGCAGCACCTGCTGCAGGCTGTTCAGTTCGGTGATCCGCAAGTCGGCCGGCGGCGGCAGCCAGCCCCCGGCCATGCCCTCGGTGGCGGCGCCCAGGTACTCGATGCCGGCCAGCAGGCGGCGCGCGAACAGGAGCGCGCCGGCGACCGCCAACGCCACCGCGCACAGCAGCGTGCCGGCGGTCAGCGACACGGCATGGAAGGCGATCGCCTCCAGCTCGTCGACCGGCACCCCGACCACGGCCTGCCAGCCAGACAGGCCGGAACGCCCCGACGCGACGACCATCGGCACGCCTTCGCGGCTGTCGCTCAGCGCGGTCGCCGCGCCGCTGCGCAGCGCCGCCAGCAGTTCGGGCCGGGGCCGGCCGGCGACGTAGTCTTCCCAGCGGCGGTTGCGCGCGATGGTGCTGCCGTCGCGGTCGAACACGGTGATCAGCCAGGACGCCGGGACGTCGGAGGGCAGCAGGCCGTTCAGGTGGCGCGCGTAGACCCACTGTCCCAGCAGCACGCGGCTGCCGTCGGCCAGCTGCACCGGCAGTTCGACGGACACGATGAATTTGTGCATGGCGCTGCCGACCTCGAGGTCGGAGATGGCGCCCCGCCCGCGCTCCATGACGGCGCGCACGCGCTGGCGCGACGCGGCCGTCGGCGGGTCGATCGGCACACCGTACGGCAGCACCGTATTGAAGATCTGCCGGGCGTCGGGTCGCATCAGCACGGTATTCCGGGCGCTGCCGGCATCGGCGGCGCGCGCCTGGCCGTAGAAGGCTTCGAAGTCGCCGCGGTACAGCGCGCTCGAGGTCGCCAGCGCGCGGGCACTGGCGGTGGCCGCCGTCAATTCCTGGTCCATCCCCAGCACGGTGGCGCGCGCCAGTTCCTGCATGCTGCGCAGGACGGCCTGGCGCTCGGCGTCGAGCAGCAGCTTGATCGCGATCGCCGTTCCCAGGACCAGGGGCAGGACGACGGCGGCGGCCAGCAGGCTCAAATGGGTGCGCACTCTCATTCCTGGTCCCCGGCGGAAATCTGCGATGCCGGATTATATTCCGGGCAAGATTTTTTGCGCAATTTGAGGAAACAAAATGTGGCCGGGCGGCGTCTGTACAGGATTTTTCGTTATTGCATCGACGCTTGCTCTGTCGTAGCATCCACAGCTTGCCGAGCTCACGAGGCAGTCGGCCACGTTTCAGGAACCCCATGAAGAACGAAATTCCACCCCCATCCAACGCGCAGTATTCGCAAACCCGGTCCTTCCTCACCGTCGCCCTGATCGAGCTGTGGGAACGCTTCGGCTACTACGGCATGCAGGCGCTGATCGTCTACTACATGGTGCAGCGCCTCGGCTTCGACGACAGCCGCGCCAACCTGGTCTGGAGCGCGGCCGCGGCCCTGATCTACGTGTCGCCGGCGATCGGCGGCTGGATCGGCGACAAGGTGCTCGGCACCAAGCGCTCGATGTACCTGGGCACCATCGTCCTGACCTGCGGCTACGCGCTGATGGCCGTGCCGACCGAGAATACCTGGTTCATGTTCTTCGCCCTCGGCGTGATCGTGGTGGGCAACGGGCTGTTCAAGCCGAATACCGCCAACCTGGTGCGCAAGATCTACGCCGGCGACGATTCCAAGATCGATTCCGCCTTCACCCTCTACTACATGGCCGTGAACGTCGGCTCCACGGTCTCGATGCTGGCCACGCCCTGGATCAAGGACTACGTGAACGCCACCTACGGCAACGAGCTGGGCTGGCACGTGGCCTTCGCCGTGTGCAGCGTGGGCCTGGTCGCCGGCCTGTTCAATGTGCTGGTGATGCGCGCCACCATCGCCCACGTCGGCTCGCCGCCGGACGAGCGCCCGCTCGACATGGGCAAGCTGGCCGCGGTGCTGGCCGGCAGCGTGCTGACGGTCGGCCTGTCCGCCGTGATCCTGGAATACCAGGCGCTGGCGCGCGCCTTCGTCTACCTGGCCGGCATCGTCGTGCTGGGCATCTTCATCCACCTGATCCGCACCAGCCAGCCGAGCGAGCGCGCCGGCCTGATCGCCGCATTGGTGCTGACGCTGCAGACCGTGTTCTTCTTCATCTTCTACCAGCAGATGTCGACCTCGCTGTCGCTGTTCGCCCTGCGTAACGTCGACCTCGAATTCACCGTGTTCGGCGCGCGGCTGTGGACCTGGTCGCCGGCGCAGTTCCAGGCCCTGAACGCGATCTGGATCATGGTGCTGAGCCCCGTGCTGGCCTGGGTCTACACGTCGGCCGGCAAGAGCGGCAGGGACCTGTCGATCGCGGCCAAGTTCGCGCTCGGCTTCGCGGCCGTCGCCGCCGGCTTCTTCGCCTACGGCGTGGCCGGCGCCTTCGCCGTGAACGGCCTGACCTCGTCGTGGGTCATGATCGCCGGCTACGGCCTGTACTCGCTGGGCGAGCTGCTGGTGTCGGGCCTGGGCCTGGCGATGGTGGCGCGCTACGTGCCGGCACGCATGACCGGCTTCATGATGGGCGCCTACTTCGTCGCCACCGGCATCTCGCAATACCTGGGCGGCGTGGTCGCTAACCTGGCCAGCGTCCCGAGCGGCATCACCGATCCGGTCCAGACCCTGCCGATCTACACCAGCCTGTTCAACAAGCTGGGCCTGGGCGCCGTCGCCTGCACGCTGATCGCGCTGGCCGTGCTGCCGCTGATGCGCCGCCTGAGCGCGCAGCACGCTTCGCACCAGTAAGCGCCCGCGGGCCGCTGCCCGCCCACGGCGCGCCGATCCTCGTGGACGGCGCGCCGTTTTCTTTGGAGAATCCGCATGACCATCCTGCATACCGCCCGCCTGCGCCTCGAACCGCTGGACGACGTCCACCTCGAGGCCCTGCACGCCATGAACGCCGACCCCGAGGTGATGCGCTGGCTGGGCGGACCGGTCGCCACGCCCGGCGACACGCGCGCCATGATCGCCCGCGTGAAATCGCGCTGGGCCGACTGGGGCTATGGCTGGTGGGCGCTGGTGGAACTGGACGGCGGCGCGCTGGCGGGCGCCGCCGGCATTCAGCACCTCGGCAAGGACCGCGCCAATCCGCACGAGATCGGCTGGCGCCTGCGCCGCGACCGCTGGGGCAAGGGCCTCGCCACCGAAGCCATGCGCGCGATCGTGCGCCACGGCTTCGAGGTGGTGGGCGCGCCGCGCCTGTGCGCGATCCGCCATCCCGGCAACGACGCCTCGCTGCGCGTGATGGAACGGCTCGGCATGCGCGACATGGGCATGCAAGAATGGGACGGCATGGCGGTGCCGGTGCACGAACTGGCGCGCGCCGGGTGGGCCGCGCACCGTTGACAAAACACTTTCTGCTGTTGCACTTCAGAAATCTGCTATATTCGTCATATTTCCTCGTTTAACAGCGCAATATGACGTTCGCCATGCTCCGGTTTTGCTTAATTCGATATTTCTGGCTGACATTCCTGGTGGCCGGCGGCGCCTGCGCGGCCGCCGAGACGCCTACGTACAATTTTTCGCCGGTCAACCAGTACAACCTGCAGGTCTCGGCCGGTTTCTGGAATCCCATCATGCGCTACGTCTCCGAAAAAAGCGGCGTGCGCCTGAACCTGAAGCTGGGCCGCACCTCGGCCGACACCACCAGCTACGTGCTAGCGCGCGAAGTGGACTTCGCCTTCACCAACCACCTGTTCAGCCCGGACCGCGAACGCATGGGCTGGACCGTGTTCGGCCGCCGCGACGCGCCCCCGGTGGCGGGACAGATCGTGGTGCCGGCCGACTCGCCGGTGCGCGACGTCGCCGAACTGGCCGGCGGCGCGGTCGCCTTTCCGGGCCCGGAAGCGCTGATCGCCTACAAGGTGCCGTACGACCAGCTGCTGCGCAAGGGCATCGCGGTCGACGTGGTCTTTGCCGGCAACCAGGACGCCGCCTTCACCCAGCTGTTCGCCGGCAAGGTCAAGGCCGTCGGCGCCAATTCGCAGCTGGTGCAGAACTACATCGGCCGCGAAGGCAAGCAGTTCCGCGTCCTGTGGTCGTCGGCGCGCTTCAACGACCTGGCCCTGATGGCCTCGCCGCGCGTGCCGCCGGCCCAGGTGCGCGCGGTGGCGCGCGCCTTCCTCGGCATGCGGGCCGATCCGGAAGGCCGCCGCATCCTGCAGGCCGCGTCGGAACTGGTGCATGCGCCGGTGCCGCTGGCCTTCGTCGCCGCCAGCGACGCCGACTACGCGGCCTACCGCGCCTTCTACGCCGGCGCGCCGGCCAGCCTGCGCTGAACGGCGCATCCCCACGATGCCGCTGCCGCGCACCTTTTCCCGCCTGCTGCCGCGCTCCCTAGTCGGGCGCGTGTTCACCGTCTTCAGCCTGACCCTGCTGCTGTGCATGGGCGTCGGGCTGGGGCTGTTCTACCGCTACCAGTTCCTGCAGCACGTCGAGGACACCCAGGACGCGGCCATGACCCTGGTCGAGGTGGCCGCCCAGAGCATCGAGGACAGCGTCGTGATCGGCGACTACGATACGGTCAAGCGCACGCTGGGCAAGATGCTGGTGCAGTCGCCGTTCAAGCGCGCCGAATTCATCGACGTGTCCGGCGCCGCGATCCGCCTCGACGCGGCCGCCGCCGGTGCCGCCACCGCGCCGGCGCCGCGCTGGCTGGCGGACCTGATCGCCGGCAAGCTGTACGACGTCAACCGCATCGCCAGCGTCGGCGGCAAGGACTACGGCGTGGTGCGCCTGCGCTTCGACGAGCGCAAGCTGGCCGCCCAGTTGTGGACGATGGCGCTGGAAGCCGCCGCCGTGGCCGGCCTTGCCTTCCTTGCCAGCCTGGCCCTGATGCGTACCCTGCTGCGCCGCTGGCTCGACAATCTGGGCCGCCTGCGCTCGTTCGAGGACGACGTCGCCGCCGGCCGCGTCACCGCCGAGGCGGCGCTGCTGGACGACGCACCCACCGAGATCCAGGAGGCGATCGAATCGGTCAACCGCGGCGCGGCCAGCCTGCGCGTGCAGTTCGGCCAGCGCATCGATTCGCTGATGAATTCGCTCATGCAGCACAAGAGCGCGCTGGACCGGGCCGCGATCGTCTGCGAGGTCGATTGCGCCGGCATCATCGCCGGGGTCAACGACCTGTTCGTCGCCAGTTCCGGCTTCGCGCGCGCCGAGCTGGTCGGCCGCGCGCTCGCCGACGTCGGCCGCCCGGCGGCGGACGGCACGCCCTGGCAGCCGTCGCGCCAGGTGTGGAACGGCGAAGTGGTGATCGACGGGCGCAACGGCCGGCGCGAATGGTACCGCACCGTGGTGCCGATCAGCGACGCGGCCGGCGCCATCGAGCGCTACATCTGCATCGACATCGACATCAGCGAGCGCAAGGCCTTCGAACGCGCCATCCTCGCCAACGCCCGGCGCCAGACGCTGGTGGCGGAACTCGGGCACAAGGCGCTGGCCGCGAACGACCTGCAGGAGCTGTTCGACGAAGCCGCCGGCGCCGCCGCGGCCGGCCTGGGCGCGTCCTGCGCGGCCCTGTTCGAGACCGGCGCGGACGGCCGCCTGCGGGTGCGCGCCGGCAGCGGCTGCCTGGCGGCGGCGCGCGCGATGGCGCTGCCCGGCGCCGTGGACCAGGGCGTCGACGACGCCGGCGCGCCCGCCGTCTGCGCCATCCTGTCCGGCTGCACCGCGGGCCACGGCGCCGGCGTGGGGCTGGACGCCGCCATCGTCTGCGCGGACCGCAGCTTCGGCATGCTGGGGGTGTACGACCGCGCCGGCCGCCGCTTCGACGCCGACGACGCCAGCTTCCTGCGCGGCATCGCCAACATCCTGGCCACCGCGGTCGAGCGCCACGACGCCCGCAACCGCCTGACCTACCTGGCGCAGTACGACCCGCTGACCAGCCTGCCGAACCGGCGCCGCCTGCAGTCCTGCCTCGAGGACGCCATCGTCCAGGCCGGGCGCGAGGAGCGGCGCGCGGCCGTGATGTTCGTCGACCTCGACCGCTTCAAGAACGTCAACGACATGCTCGGCCACGGGGTCGGCGACCAGCTGCTGGTGCAGGCCGCGCAGCGCCTGCAGGCCTGCGCCGGCCCCGCCGACGTGGTCGCGCGCCTGGGCGGCGACGAGTTCGCGCTGGTGCTGCCGCAACTGCAGGCCATCGACGATGCCGCCCCGGTCGCGCGCCGCATCATCGAGGCGCTGGCCGCGCCTTTCCAGCTGCAGGGCCAGCAACTGTTCGTGTCGGCCAGCATCGGCATCGCCGGCTACCCGGCGGACGGCGCCGACGCCGGGGCGCTGCTCAAGAGCGCCGACACGGCGATGTACGACGCCAAGAACGGCGGGCGCAACGGCTTCCGCTTCTTCCGCCCGGACATGCACGAGCAGGCCGCGTTGCGCCTGCTGACCGAGAACCAGCTGCGCCTCGCGCTGGAGCGCGGCGAGTTCCTGCTGCACTACCAGCCCAAGCTCGACCTGGCCGGCGGCACCGTCAGCGGCTTCGAGGCGCTGCTGCGCTGGAACCACGCCCAGCGCGGCATGGTCGGGCCGCTGGAATTCATCTCGATCCTGGAAGACACGGGGCTGATCCTGGCCGTCGGCGAATGGGTGATCGCCGAGGTCTGCCGCCAGCTCAAGGCGTGGGAGGCGCAGGGCCTGGCCCAGCCGCCGGTCGCGATCAACCTGTCGGCGCGCCAGTTGCAGCAGCCCGACCTGGCCGAGCGCATCGCGCGCATCGTGGCCGACGCCGGCGTCGATCCGGCCCTGCTCGAATTCGAGCTGACCGAATCGATGCTGATGACCGATCCCGAGGCCGTGGTGCAGATCCTGGCGCGCATCAAGGCGCTCGGCATGCGCCTGTCGGTCGACGATTTCGGTACCGGCTATTCGAGCCTGGCCTACCTGAAGCGCTTCCCGCTCGACGCCCTCAAGATCGACCGCACCTTCGTGCGTGACCTGCCGGACGACCCCGACGACGCCGCCATCACCAAGGCCGTGATCCGCCTGGCGCACAGCCTGAACCTGAAGGTGGTGGCCGAGGGCGTGGAGACGCTGGCCCAGGTGCGCGAGTTGGAGCTGTACGACTGCGACGAGATCCAGGGCTGGTACGTGGGCCGCCCGCAGTCGCCGGCCGCCTGCGCCGCGCTGCTGGCCGGCGAGGCGCTGCCGGCCTAGTGCCGGCGCCGGCGCCGAGCGCGCGCACGGGCATTCGGCTAAGATGGCGGGATTTCCCGCACCGTTCCCGAGTCCGCAGCATGTCCGATTTCGCCCCCAGCACGTCCCTTCCCGCCGCCCGCGCCCTGCAGCTCGCCGCCCGCGTCGACGCCATCGAACCCTTCCGCGTCATGGAAATGGTCAAGGCCGCCGCCGCCATGACGCGCGCCGGCGTCGACGTCGTCAGCATGAGCGTCGGCGAGCCCGACTTCACGGCGCCCGACGTCGTCGCCCGCGCCGCCGTGGCGGCGATCCAGTCCGGCGCCACCCAGTACACCGAATCGCTCGGGCTGCCGGCGCTGCGCGAGGCGATCTCCGGCTGGTACGCCGCCACCCACGGCCTGGACATCGATCCGCGCCGCATCGTGATCACGGCCGGCGCCTCGGCCGGCCTGCTGCTGGCCTGCGCCGCGCTGGTGGCAGAGGGCGACGAGGTCCTGATGCCCGATCCCTGCTATCCGTGCAACCGCCACTTCGTCAGCGCCTTCGGCGGACGCCCGGTGCTGCTGCCCGCCGGACCGGACGAGCGCTACCAGCTCAGCGCGGCCCGGCTCGACGCGCACTGGAACGCGCGCACGCGCGGCGTCATCGTGGCCTCGCCCTCGAACCCGACCGGCACCTCGATGTCGCCGCGCCAGACGGCCGACCTGCTGGCCGCCGCGCGCGCGCGCGGCGGCTTCGCCGTCGTCGACGAGATCTACCAGGGCCTGTCCTACGGCGAGCGGCCGGCGAGCGCGCTGTCCTTCGACGCCGACGTCGTCACGGTCAACAGCTTCTCGAAATACTTCGGCATGACGGGCTGGCGCCTGGGCTGGCTGGTGCTGCCGGAAGCGCTGGTGCCGGCGGTGGAAAAGCTGGCGCAGAACCTGTTCATCTGCGCGCCCACCGTGGCCCAGCACGCGGCGCTGGCCTGCTTTACCCCGGAAGCCATCGCCGTCTTCGAGGAACGCCGGCTGGAATTCCAGCGCCGCCGCGATTTCCTGGTGCCGGCGCTGCGCGAACTGGGCTTCGCGATACCCGTGACGCCGGACGGCGCCTTCTACGTGTATGCGGACATCGGCGGCCTGCCCCATCCGGACGCGCACGACAGCGCCGCCTTCGGCATGGCCGTGCTGCGCGACGCCCACGTGGCGATCGTGCCGGGCGGCGACTTCGGTTTCGCCGCGCCGCAGCGCCATGTGCGTTTTTCCTACGCGACGAAGTACGAGCGGGTGGAGGAAGCGGTGGCGCGGCTGGCGCGGCTGCTCAGGCGCTGAGGGCGGGCACGGCCGGGACACCGCCCGCAGCCCTGGCGCCGGCGGCGGCCACCGCCTCGCGCAGCACCTCGGCCGCCACCGGCTTGACCAGGTAACGGTCGAAGCCCGCCTGCAGGCCGCGCTCGCGGTCGCCGGGCTGGCCGTAGCCGCTCAGGGCGATCGCGTACGGCGCGGCGCCGCCGGGCGCGGCGCGCAGCGACTGTATCAGGCCGAAACCGTCCAGGCCCGGCAGGCCGATGTCGCAGACGATCACGTCCCAGCCTCCGTCCAGCGCCAGCGCCAGTCCGGCGACGCCGTCGTGTGCCGTGGCCACCTCGTGGCCGTCGGCCACCAGGCAGCCGGCCAGCGTGGCGCAGGCGTCGAGGTTGTCCTCGACCAGCAGCACGCGGCGCGGGCCCGCCGCCGGCACGGCGGCGCGCGCCTCGGGCGCCACCGGCGCCGCGGCGCAGCGCGGCAGGCGCACGGTGAAACGGCTGCCCTGGCCGCTGCCGGCGCTGGAGGCGTCCACGGTGCCGCCGTGCATGCCGACCAGGTTGCGCACCACGTTCAGGCCGACGCCCAGGCCGCCCTCGGAACGGTCGAGCGAGCGCGGCCCCTGGGTGAACAGGTCGAAGATATGGGGAATGATTTCCGGCGCGATGCCGGTGCCGTTGTCCTCGACGCTGACCAGCACGCCGTCGCCGTCATCCTCCGCGCCATACACGGCCAGGCGCAGGCGGCCACCGTCGCCCGTGTACTTGGACGCGTTGGCCAGCAGGTTGGTGAACACCTGGGCCAGGCGCACGCGGTCGCCCTCGACGGCCACGCTGTCCGGCGGCAGCGCCAGCTCCAGCGCCTGGCCGCGCTCGGCGATGCGCGGCTGCACCGTCTCGACGGCGTGGCGCAACACCTCGGCCAGCGCCAGCGGTTCCGGCGCCAGCGTGATCTTGCCGCTGCTGATGCGGGCGGCGTCGAGCAGGTCGTCGAGCAGGCGCGCCATGTGGCCGACCTGGCGGCCCACCACGCGCGCCAGCCTGGCGTGCTCGGCGTCCGGGCTGCGCTCCAGCAGCGAGGCCGCCATCGCGATCGGCGACAGCGGGTTGCGCAATTCGTGCGCCAGCATCGCCAGGAATTCGTTCTGGCGCCGGTTGGCCGCCTCGGCATCGTCGCGCAAGTGCTGGGCGTTGACGGTGGCCAGCACCAGGTGCTCGTTGGCCTCGCGCAGCTGGGACACCGTGTCCTCCAGCACGTGCCTGTGCTCGGCCTCGGTGCGCAGCCGGGCCAGCTCTTCCTCGAGCGCCAGCACGCGCGCGCGCAGGAGCGCCTCGGCCGGCGCCGCGGCAACGGAGGCGGCGCCGTCGTCGACCACGGTGGCAGTGGCCGCCACGTCTTCCATTCCCGTATCCGCAGCGCTCATGCCATCCTCCCGTCAGCCGTGCGGCCAGCCGGACAGCACGGCATCGTACGGCAATGGACTGTCGTCGACCTCGATGCCGGCCGTCCCGATGCTGTACCCGCGCAGTTCGGTGCTGTGGTCGCAGCCGCGCACCTTGACGACGGTGACGAACTTGCGCAGCGTCCCGCCGATCTCGGCATAGCGCAGCGCCACCACGGCGTCGGCCAGGAACGACAGCTCGTGGGGGCTGAAGCGCAGCTTCGGCGCGAAGTCTTCCATGCCGGCCGTGACCAGCACCGTGACGCCGCGCTTGGCCAGCGCCGACAGGATGCGGAACACGGTCTGGCGCAGGTCGGCGCGCGCTTCCGGCGCCAGGTAGAGGTCGAGCTCCGACAGCGAATCGATCACCACGCGCGTGGCGCCGGTACGCTCGATGGCGCTGACGATATCGTCGAGCAGTTCCTCGACGCTCAGCGACAGCGAGCGCGTCTCGATCACCGCGATCTGGCCGGCCTGGGCCATCGCGGCCAGCTCGGCATTGCGCAGGCGCGCGACGCCTTTCTCGAAGAACACCGCCACGCCCTGCTCGCCGCGCTCGACGCCGGCCTGGAGGAAACGGGTGCCCAGGATGGTCTTGCCGATCCCGGTGGGGCCGGTCACCAGCAGCGAGTGGCCTTGCGGGATGCCGCCGTGCAGCAGCGCGTCCAGGCCGGCCACGCCGGTCGCGACGCGGCGCGGATCGCGGTCGACCGCGGTGCCGGACAGGCGGTCGGCGGCCAGCGGCGGCAGCTCGCGCGGATAGACGCGGATACCCTCGTCGGTGATACGCATCGTGTGGCCGCCCATCATGTGCGCCTGGCCGCGCATCTTCATCACGCGGATCCGGCGCAGCATCGAATTGTCGTCGCTGGACTGGGACAGCGCCAGCATGCCGTCGGCCACCGTGATGATCGGGTTGGCCTCGACATCGGCCTGGGTGTATTCGCCGATCAGGAAGGTGGTGGCCTGCCACGTGGCCATGCGCGAACCCAGTTCCTGGACGAACTGCTGCAGGTCGGTCGTCCCCTCGTTGCCGCCGCGCGCGGTCTGCACGACCGAGCGGAAGGAATCGACGAACACGAGGCTCGGGCCGAAGTCCTCGACCTCGCGCATGATGCGCTCGAGCACCCCGTTGAAATGGCCGGCGCGCAGGTCGTCGGCCAGGTTGACGTAGCGGATGCTGGTGCCGACCTTGTCCATGTCGAAGAACGGGAACTGCTGCTGGTAGCGCAGCATCTTCAGCGGCGGCTCGCCCAGCACGGTGAAGAACAGGGCGCGCCGCTGCGGCCCCGCCAGCGCGAACATGATCTGGTGCGCCAGCGTGGTCTTGCCGCTGCCCGGCGGCCCGGCGATGAGGGTGAACGAAAACTCGGTCAGGCCGCCGCCAAGC
>DAMAFT010000057.1:0-11917 GCA_031995805.1 Massilia sp. | reverse complement strand
GCCGAAGCCGGAGACCGAGTAGTACAGCAGGTAGCGGCCGCCGTGGTGCGCGATGTCCGGCGCCCAGATGTGGTCGTCGAACGTGGGCGCCGCCCGTTTCGCCCACGCCGGCTGGCCCGGGAACACCCGGCCTTCCGGTTTCCAGGTGCGCATGTCGGTGGAGCTGTAGAAGGTGATGCCGGGGCCGGTGCTGTACAGGTAGTAGGTATTCCCCTCCTTGGCCATCACGGGGTCGTGGACGCTGGCCTGGGTGGCATGGGCGTGGGCCGCCAGCGCGAACGCGGCAGCGCACACGGCACGTATCGACGCGTGGGCACGGGGTGCCCACCCTACGTGGACGTCGCGGGTGGGCTGGCGCATGCCTTACCCCTCCACCGCCACGACCATCACCGCCTTGGCCGGCACCTTGATGGTCAGCTTGCCTCCGGCCGCGCTGGCGCTGAACGGCACCGGCTTGACGGCGTCCTTGCGCTCGAAGGTGTTGTGGGCGTCCATCGCCTCGGCGCTCAAGACCTGGCCGCGCACCGCGGCGACGTTCTGCCCGGCGACGTCCAGCACCACGTCGGTGGCCTGCGCCGGGTCGGTGTTCACCAGGGCGACGTACGTCTTGCCGTCCTTGCCGCGCGCGGCCGAGGCGCTGATTCCCGGCACGCCCCTGCCGTTCGACGTGGTGGTCGTATTGTTCGCCAGCGTGACCGGCAGCGAGGTCGCGCCCTGGAACGGCACGTACATCTTGTAGGCGTAATAGGTCGGCGTCAGCAGCATCCGGTCCTTGTCGGTGATGATCATGGCCTGCAGCACGTTGACCATCTGCGCGATGTTGGTCATGCGCACGCGGTCGGCGTGGGCGTGGAAGATGTTGAAGTTCAGGGCCGCCACGACGGCGTCGCGGATGGTGTTACGCTGGAACAGGAAGCCCGGGTTGGTGCCCGGCTCGACGTCGTACCAGGTGCCCCATTCGTCGACGTAGAAGCCGATCTTCTTCTGCGGGTCGTTCTTGTCGAGGATGGCGACGTTGCGCTTGATGTGGTCGTCGATGCGCAGCGTGTTCGCCATCGTCGAGAACCATTCGGATTCCGGGAAGCCGGTGGCGGCGCCCTTCTTTTCCCAGACGCCGGTCGGCAGCGTGTAGTAGTGGAAGCTGATGCCGTCGGTGCCGCGCGCGGCATCGCGGCTCAATGTCTCGGTCCAGCTGCTGTCGTTGTCGTTGCCGCCGCTGGCGATCAGCTTCGGCCGCGCGTTCGGCGGCGTCTTCAGGAAGGTCGCGTAGTGGTTGTACAGGCTGGCGTAGTACTCCGGCTTCATGTTGCCGCCACAGCCCCAGGCCTCGTTGCCGATCGCGAAGTAGGCGACCTTGAACGGCTTCGGGTGGCCGTTCTTCGCGCGCAGCTGCGCCAGCGTCGATTCGCCCTCGGACGTCATGTACTCGACCCACTCGGCCATCTCCTGCGGCGTGCCGGTGCCCAGGTTGCCGTTGACGTAGGCGTCGGCGCCCAGCAGGTCGACCAGGTCGAAGAATTCGTGCGTGCCGACCGCATTGTTCTCGGGGACGCCGCCCCAGTTGGTGTTCACCTTCACCGGACGCTTGCTGCGCGCGCCGATGCCGTCGCGCCAGTGGTATTCGTCGGCGAAGCAGCCGCCCGGCCAGCGCACCAGCGGCACGTGCAGGTCCTTCAGGGCGCCCACCACGTCGTTGCGCCAGCCCTTGGTGTTCGGGATCTTCGATTCCGGACCGACCCAGATGCCTTCGTAGATGCCGGTGCCCAGGTGCTCGGCGAACTGGCCGTAGACGTTCTTGTCGATGACGGGGCCGGGCTTGCCCGCGTCCACGGTCAGGTTCACCTGCGCGAACGCGGGCAGGCTGGCCAGGAGCGCGAGCGCAAGGGTAGCGGGTGTAAGTGCTTTCATCTGGTGGTCTCCCTTTGGTTTATATTGTTTATGGAATGTCATTCGAAGCGCGCGACGAAGCCGCCGTGCGCCTTGAGCGTGATGCGTTGCCGGCCGCCCGCGAGCGATCCCTGCACGAAGTCGCGCTCGCCCTGGCCGTCCGTGATGAGCCGTCCCTTGCGGCCGTCCAGGAAGGACAGGTCGAGGTCCAGCGTCGCGTCCCCGGCGTCGCCGTTGATCCCGGCAACGTACCAGGCGTTGCCGCTCCGGCGGGCGATCACGGCCTGGCGGCCCGGCTGGCCGGCGACGAACTTCACGTCGTCCCAGCGCCGCGGCAATTCGCGCAGGAAGTCCTTCACGTAGCCGGGCGCCGCCTGCATGCCCTCGGGCGTCTCGGCGAAGTGCTGGATCCCGGACAGGAACAGCACCGACTCGGCCAGTTCGAAGCCGTTGCGCGTGACGCGGCGGATCTTCGGGATGTCGCCGAACACCATCGGCGTGAAGTCCATCGGGTCGAACAGGTTGCGCGTGAACGGCAGCGTGGCCGCGTGCGCCGGCACGGCGTCCTGGTCGGCCTGCTCGAAGGTGGTGAATTCCAGGCCGCGCACGGATTCCATCGTCATCAGGTTCGGGTAGGTGCGCTGCCAGCCGCGCGGCAGCGTGGCGCCGTGGAAGTTCACCAGCAGGCCGGCGGCGGCGGCGTCCTGCAGGATGTCGACGTAGTAGCGGATCATCGAGCGGCCGTCGCCGCCGAAGAAGTCGATCTTGACGCCCTTCACGCCCATCTTGCGCAGGCGCGCGAACTCGGCCACGCGCAATTCATGGGTCAGCAGCTTGTCGCGCGGCGTGTACGGCGTCGTGTTCCACTTGCCGGCGGAGTTGTACCAGGCCAGCATGCCGATCTTCTTCGACGCCGCGTACTGCGCCAGCTGTTCCAGCTTCTCGTAGCCGATCTTGCGGTCCCAGTCGGCGTCGACCAGCGTGTAGTCCCAGCCCATGTCGGCGGCGTAGTCGATGAAGCGCTTCTGCACGTCGAACACGGTGGCGTCGTCCTTCAGCAGCGCCCAGCTCCACGAGGCATGGCCGGGCGCCACCCTGGCGCGCTCGAAGGCGATCGCCGGCGCGGCCAGGTCGGTGCCCAGCGTCGACTCGACCAGCGTGGCCAGGCTGCCCAGGGCGACGATGCGCCACGGCGAGGTCAAGGTCCCCGTCGACTCGGCCAGCAGGCCGCCGCCGGTGGTCACCTCTTCCTGCATCGGCAGGCCGATCCGGTACACCCCGCCCGGCGACTGCGCCTCCAGGCGCGAGGCATGCCAGCTGCCGTCCATGTCCGCTTCCGTCAGCGCCACCCAGGTGTCGCCCGTGCGGAACAGGGCGGGGAACACCCAGCCGGCCAGCGGCGAAGGCGTGCCCACCGGGATGTCGTCACGGTAGTGCTCCTCGTACGAGGGATTCGAATGGCTCCAGCCGGTCTGCGCCACCGACATCGGCTGCAGCCAGGCTTTCGCGGCCTTGTCGAAGGCGAAGCTGGTGGCTTCGCCCGTGAACGTCTTGACCGGCAGCCCGGCATCGGCGACGACGTAGCGGAAGGCGACGCCGTCGTTCGACACGCGGAAGGCCACGTCCATGGCCTGGCCGGCCGCGTTCTTCACGGAATACACCTGTTCGTTGGCGCGGTAGCTGGCCTGTTTCTTCTTGCCGACGGCCAGTTCGTAGTCGTCGGCCACCGGCCGCACGGGCGACGTGGCCGCCAGCGTCAGCTGGCCGGACAAGTCGGCGCCTTCGAGGCGCAGGCCAAGGCCGGAGGGCAGGATGACGGGCTTGCCGTCGCGTTTGATGTCGTATTCGAGCATGCCGGCCGGCGTGACGCGGACGTCGACGGCGATGTGGCGGTCGGGGCTGGTCAGCGGGGCGGCGCAGGCGGCGGGAAGGGCCAGGGCAAGCGCGAGGGGGAGCAGTTTGGTCATGGCGGATCGACGATGGCGGTTGACATAACCCGCCCCCTGGCGCGTCGCCCCTGCGCAGGCAGCGACGGCGTACGGGGGCAGAGCGATGAAGCGACGAGGGCAGCGCGGCTGGCCGCCTCTCAGGTCCACCCCGCATCCACGACGAAATCCTGCCCCGTGCACATCTTGCTGTCGTCCGCCGCCAGGAACAGTACCATCGCCGCGATATCGTCCGGCATCAGCTTGCCCGGCAGGCACTGGGCGCGCGCGATTTCCGCCTCGCCCGCCGCGTCCAGCCACAGGTCGACCTGGCGCTGGGTCATCACCCAGCCCGGCGTGACGGTGTTGACGCGGATGTTGAACTTGCCCAGGTCGCGCGCCAGGCAGCGCGTCAGGCCCGTCACCGACGCCTTGGTGGCGGCGTAGATCGGGTAGTCCGGGTTCTTGGCGTGGAACGACATCGAGCTGAAGTTGATGACCGAGCCGCCGCCCTTGCGCTTCATGCCCTCCAGCGCCGCCTGCACCGTGAAGAACATGGGACGCTGGTTGATGGCGATGCGCTCGTCGTAGTAGTCGACGGAGACGTCGCCGATGCGGTGGCGCTGGTCGTTGGCGGCGTTGTTGACGACCACGTCGAAGTCGCCCAGCTCGGCCGCCATCTCCGCCATGACGGCCTGCAGGGCCGGGATGTCGGTGATGTCGCAGTGGCGGAACAGCGGCGCGCGCGCCGCGCCGGCCGCCACGCGCGCCACCAGCGCCTCGCTGGCCTCGCGCATGATGTCGACGAAGCCGACGACGGCGCCCTGCCCCGCCAGCGCCTCCACGATCGCCTCGCCGATCCCGCTGCCGCCGCCCGTCACGAATACCCGTTTGCCTTCGAGGCTGCCATACCTGGCTGTCGTCATGCTCGTCTCCATCCGTTTTTTTATGTGGTTTGCCGCTTATTCCTTGCCCAGCGCCCCGTCGCGGCGGCGCCAGATGCCGCGCGGATTATCGTCGCGCAGCACCGCCGGCAGCAAGGCCTGGGGGATGTTCTGGTAGCTCACCGGGCGCAGGAAGCGGTAGATCGCCGCCGTGCCCACCGAGGTGCTGCGGCCGTCGGCCGTGGCCGGGAACGGGCCGCCGTGCACCATCGCATGCGCCACCTCGACGCCGGTGCCGAAGCCGTTGGCCAGGATGCGGCCGGCCTTGCGTTCCAGCGCCGGCAGCAGCAGGCGCGCCGCGGCGATGTCGGCCTCGCTCGACTCGTCCAGGTGCAGCGCCGCCGTCAGCTGGCCCTCCAGGCGCTCGGCCACCGCGCGCAGTTGCTCGGCGTCGTCGCATACCACCAGCAGCGCGGCCGGGCCGAACACTTCCTCGTGCAGTTCATGCCTGGCCAGGAAGTCGTCGGCGGACACGCGGAACAGCGCCGCATGGCCCTGGTGTTCCTCGTGTTCCAGGCGCAGCAGCGTGGTCACGGCGTCGTGCCCCTGCAGCGCCGCGACCCCGCGCCGGAAGCTCGACGCGATGCCGCTGCTGAGCATGGTGGCCGGCTGCGTGTCGCCCAGCGCGCCGGTGGCTGCATCGACGAAGGTCGCCAGTTCCGGGCCGTCGATCGCCAGCACCAGGCCGGGATTGGTGCAGAACTGGCCGACGCCCAGCGTCAGCGAGGCGGCGAAGTCCTTGCCGATCTGCGCCGCGCGCGCGGCCAGTGCGCCCGGCAGCAGGAACACCGGATTGATGCTGCTCATTTCCGCATACACGGGGATCGGCTGCGGACGCGCCGCCGCCACCGCCATCAGGGCGGTGCCGCCGGAACGCGAGCCGGTGAAGCCGACCGCCTGGATGGCCGGATGCGCGACCAGGCCCTGGCCGATGCCGTTGCCGGTACCGGTCAGCAGGGAAAAGGTGCCGGCCGGCAGGCCGCACAGCGCGACCGCCTTGGCGACGGCGCGCGCCACCAGTTCCGAGGTGCCGGGGTGGGCCGAGTGGGCCTTCAGCACCACCGGGCAACCGGCCGCGAAGGCCGACGCCGTGTCGCCGCCGGCGACCGAGAAGGCCAGCGGGAAGTTCGACGCGGCGAACACGGCGACCGGGCCGACGCCGACCAGGCGGCTGCGCAGGTCGGGACGCGGCGGCGTGCGCTGCGGCAGCGCCGGGTCGATGCGCGGATCCTGCCAGGAGCCTTCGCGCAGCAGCGCGCCGAACAGGCGCAGCTGGTTGACGGTGCGCCCGCGCTCGCCCTCGATGCGCCCGCGCGGCAGGCCGGTCTCCAGCATCGCGCGCTCGACCAGCGCGTCGCCCAGGGCCATGACCTGGTCGGCGACGGTGTCGAGGAAGGCAGCGCGTTCCTCGTCGCTGGTGGCGCGGAACGTGTCGAACGCGGCGGCGGCCAGGCGGCAGGCTGCGTCGATCTGGGCCGCGTCGACCATGTGGAACGCGGGTTCGAGGTGGGCGCGCGCGGACGGGTTCCAGGCCTGGAAGGAACCGCCGGCGCCGCGCACGGCCTGGCCGCCGATCAGGGCGTCGCCGGTAATGGTGGTCATGTCGGTGCTCACAGGGTCGTCACTTTCGCAAACGGGGCGGGATGGATGGCCAGCGGGTTGCGCAGCGCCGGGCCGAACTGCGGCGAGGCGATCTCAAAGGTCTCGCCGGCCTGCACCGACACGCCGTCGGCGAAGCTCAGCGTCGCGGTGCCGAAGAAATGGATGTGCACGTCGCCGGGACGCTTGAACAGGCCGTACTTGAAGTGGTGGTGCTCGAGGTTGCCGATGGTGTGCGACATGTTCTGCTCGCCCGACACGAAGGCTTTCTCCCAGCGCACCTTGCCGTCGGCATCCAGCACGCGCGACACGCCCTCGACGTGGGCCGGCAATTCTCCCACCAGCAGCGCCGGGCCGACGCCGCAGCTGCGCAGCTTCGAGTGCGCCAGGTACAGGTAGTTCTGGCGCTCGGTCACGTGGTCGGAAAATTCGTTGCCGAGGGCGAAGCCGACGCGGTACGGCTGGCCGTCGGCGCCGATCACGTACAGGCCGGCGATCTCCGGTTCCTCGCCGCCGTCCAGCGAGAATGCCGGCATGTCGAGCGCCTGCCCGGAGGCGCGCACGATCGAGCCGTCGCCCTTGTAGAACCATTCCGGCTGCACCCCGGCCGCGCCCTGCGCCGGCTTGCCGCCTTCGACGCCCAGGCGGAACATCTTCATCGAATCCGACAGGTTCTCGACGTCGCCGCCGATCTTCTTGTGCATGGCGTCGCGCGTGTCGGCGCTGCCCAGGTGGGTCAGGCCGGTGCCGGTGACGTAGCAGTGGGCGGGGTCGGGATGGTCGACCGGGGGCAGGATACGGCTGGCAGCGGCCAGCTCGTCATAGGCGACCTGCTGCGCACCGGCGGCGCTGTCGGCCAGGTGCGCCAGGCCCCTGCCCTGCGCGATCGCGGCACGCGCGAGGTCGAGCGTGGTGGCATAGCCGTCGATGATGCGGATGGTGGCGTCGTTCAGGATGCCGACGCGGCGTTCATTCGATTCGGTCAGAAATTGGACGAGCAGCATGGTTCGGGTCTCCTTTATATTATGGTGATTGGCGCTTTCCATCGACTCAATGGGAATGCTTCGGCACCGCCGACCCGCGACACCCGACGAGAAAATCGAAGTCGCACCCTTCATCGGCCTGCATCACATGGTCCAGGTACAGCCGCTGGTAACCGCTATGCTGCACGGGCGCGGCTTTCTCGGCCCGATCCGCCAGCCGCGCGCGGATCTGTTCATCGCTCAGCTCCACGTTGAGCAGGCCGGCATGGCAATCGAGCTCGATCATGTCGCCGTCCTGCACGATGCCCAGCGGGCCGCCGGCCATCGCCTCAGGCGCCACGTGCAGCACCACGGTGCCGTAGGCGGTGCCGCTCATGCGCGCGTCCGAGATGCGCACCATGTCGGTGATGCCCTTGGCCAGCAGCTTGGGCGGCAGTCCCATATTGCCCACTTCGGCCATGCCCGGATAGCCCTTCGGCCCGCAGTTCTTCATCAGCAGCACGCAGTTCTCATCCACGTCCAGGTCGGGATCGAGGATGCGCTCCTTGTAGTGGTCGAAATCCTCGAACACCACCGCGCGGCCGCGGTGCCGCATCAGGTGGGGCGACGCCGCCGACGGCTTCAGCACCGCGCCGCGCGGCGCCAGGTTGCCGCGCAGGATGCAGATGCCGCCGTCCGCGATCAGCGGATTGTCCAGCTGGCGCACCACCTCGTCGTTGTATATCGGCGCGTCGACGCAGTTCTCCCACAGCGACTTGCCGTTGACGGTCAATGCGTCCCGGTGCGGAATCAGGCCGCCTTCGCCCAGGCGCCGGACCACCGCCGGCAGGCCGCCGGCGTAATAGAACTCTTCCATCAGGTAGCGGCCCGACGGCAGCAGGTCGACCACGGTCGGGGTGCCCTTGCCGATGCGGGTCCAGTCCTCGAGTTCGAGCTGCACGCCGACGCGGCCGGCGATCGCCTTCAGGTGGATCACGGCATTGGTCGAACCGCCGATCGCCGCGTTCACGCGAATCGCGTTCTCGAAGTTCTCGCGCTTGAGGATCTTCGACAGCTTCAGGTCCTCGTTCACCATCTCGACGATGCGCATGCCGGACATGTGGGCCAGCACGTAGCGGCGCGCGTCCACCGCGGGGATCGCGGCGTTGTGCGGCAGCGAGGTGCCCAGGGCCTCGGCCATGCAGGCCATCGTCGATGCCGTGCCCATGGTGTTGCAGGTGCCGGCCGAGCGCGAGTGGCCGGCCTCGGCGGCCAGGAAGTCGTGCATCGTGATCTTGCCGCCCTTGAATTCCTCGTGCAGCTGCCAGACGGCGGTGCCGGAACCGATGTCCTTGCCGTTCAGCTTGCCGTTGAGCATGGGGCCGCCCGTCACGACGATGGTCGGGATGTCGACGCTGGCCGCGCCCATCAAGAGGGCCGGCGTGGTCTTGTCGCAGCCGACCAGCAGGACGACGCCGTCCATCGGGTTGCCGCGGATGGATTCCTCGACGTCCATGCTGGCCAGGTTACGGGTCAGCATGGCGGTCGGGCGCAGGTTCGATTCGCCGTTCGAGAAGACCGGGAACTCGACGGGGAAGCCGCCCGCCTCCAGGATGCCGCGCTTGACGTGCTCGGCCAGCTTGCGGAAATGGGCGTTGCAGGGCGTGAGTTCGGACCAGGTATTGCAGATGCCGATGATGGGCTTGCCCTGGAACTCATGGTCGGGGATGCCCTGGTTCTTCATCCAGCTCCGGTACATGAAGCCGTTCTTGTCCTGGGTACCGAACCACGCCGCCGAACGCAGAGTGGGCTTCTTCTTTGTCTCGGACACGTTCTTATCTCCTCGTCGTTGTTCTGGGCCGGGCGACACATGTCAGGGTCGGCCCGGCGATGAGGGAAGTCTAAAGAACGGCCAGATAACTTTCCAATCAATTTTTTGCGTTTATCGATGTCAATTCAGGCATCGGTCGCCACCCCAAAACGCTGTTCCGGCAAGCCGCGCACGCCCGGGCCGTGCGCGAACACGGCGCCGTCGGCCGGGCCGGCATCCGGCAGGCCGACGGAGGCCGAGGTCACGTACAACACATCCAGGCTGGCGCCGCCGAACGCCGGGCAGGTCGGCTGCAGGGCGGGCACCTCGAGCATGCGGTCGATGCTGCCGTCGGGCGCGAAGCGCACGACCTGCCCCGCGCCCCAGCGCGCGCTCCACAGGAAGCCGTCGGCATCGATCGCGGACCCGTCCGGATCGCCCGGCGCCATGTGGGCGGGCACGAAGGTGCGCGGGTTGGCGACGGCGCCGGAGGCGGAGCCGGAACCGGGATCGTAGTCGCAGCAGCGGATCTCGCGCGTGGCCGAGTCGGCGTAGTACATCGTGCGGCCATCCGGGCTGAAGCAGATGCTGTTGGCGATGGCGACGCCGCCCAGCGGCAGGCGCTCCAGCGACAGGTCGCGGTTCAGGCGATAAAAGCCGCCGATGGCGTGCTTCGGGTCCTCGTCCTGGTTGAACATGCCGAACACGAAGCGGCCCTGGCGGTCGACGCGGCCGTCGTTCAGGCGCGTGGCCGCCAGGTGGCCTTCGACGTCGTGCAGCCGTTCGAGCGTGCCGGCGGCCAGGTCGAAGAAGGCCAGGCCGGACGCGAGGCCCAGCAGCAGGCGGCCGGCGTCGCCCGTCAGCGCCATCGAGCACAGGCGCTCGGGCAGCGGCCAGCGCCGGATCTCGCCGCTGGCCGGGACGTGGGACCACAGTTCGCTGGCTTCGATGTCGGTCCACAGCAGGCGGGCGGCGCGGTCGTCCCAGAGGATGCCTTCGCCGAGGATGTTATGGGCGGGGACTGCCAGTTCCATCATTGCTATTGTTCCCTCAAGTGCCGTCGTTCCCGCGCAGGCGGGGATGACGGCGGTACTGGTTTGTTACCGCGTTACTGCGCTACCGAGAACCTGAACCGCGACTCCGTCTCGTACACCTCCCCCGGCCGCAGGATCGTGTCCGGATATTCCGGCCGGTTCGGCGAATCGGGAAAATGCTGCGGCTCGATGCAGAAGCCGCCCCGGAACACGTAGTCGTGGCCCTTGCCGTGCAGCGAGCCGTCGAGGAAGTTCCCGCTGTAGAACTGCACGCCCGGCTCCTGCGTGAACAGTTCCAGCACCCGTCCCGTGACCGGTTCGCACACGTGCACGGCGCGCGTCATGGCCTTGCTGCCTTCCGGCTTGTTCAGCACCCAGCAATGGTCGTAGCCGGTGCCGTGGCGCAGTTGCTTGTCCGGCTGGCCGATGCGTTCGCCGATCGGGCGCGGCTGGCGGAAGTCGAACGGCGTGCCGGTCACCGGCGCCAGCGGGCCGAGCGGGATCGCGCCCGCGTCGACCGGCACGAACCTGTCGGCGTCGATGGTCATCTCGTGCGCCAGCACGTCGCCCGCGCCGGCGCCGGCCAGGTTGAAGTAGCTGTGCTGGGTCAGGTTGACGGGCGTGGGCTGGTCGGTCACGGCGCGGAAATGCACGACGATCTCGTTGTCCTCGGTGAGGGTGTACACGACGATGACGTCCAGGTTGCCGGGGTAGCCCTGCTCGCCGTCCGCGGCGCGGTAGCGCAGCGCCAGGCCGCCCTCTTCCGCGCTGGCCGTCCACAGCACCTTGTCGAAGCCCGGGTCGCCCCCGTGCAAATGGTTTTCACCGTTATTCACCGGCAGCTGGTAGTGCTGGCCGTCCAGCGCGAAGCGGCCCTGGCCGATGCGGTTGCCGTAGCGGCCGATCAGGGCGCCGAAATACGGGCTGTCCTTCACATAGGGATCGATCGTGTCGAAGCCGAGCGCCACGTCGGCGATGTTGCCGTCGCGGTCGGGCACGTGGATTTCGCTGACGATGCCGCCGAAGTCCAGCACCTTCACGATCATCCCCTTGCCGTTCTGCAGCGTGTAGCGCGTGACCTGCCTGCCGTCGGGCAGCGTGCCGAAAGGTTCCTGCGTGATGTCCATGCTTGATGTTCTTTCTCAGAGGGTCGAGGGCCGCCCGAACACCGGCATGCCGTCCTCGTCCCAGCGCAGCGGCTTCACGAAGGTGTGGCGGTCCGGGTTCCACAGCGGATCGCCGACGATTTCGGTATAGGTGCGCGCATGGTAGACCAGCATGACGGTGTCGCCATCTTCAGCGTAGGTAAAGCTGTTGTGGCCGGGTCCGTAGATGCCGTGATCGTAGCATGTACGCAGCACCGGCTCGCGCGCCTTTGTCCAGGAAGCGGGGTCGAGCAGGTCGGCATCCTCGTTCGCCCACAGCAGGCCCATCGCGTAGTTCTCGTCGGTCGCGCTGGCCGAGTAGGAAAGGAAGACCTTGCCGTTGCGGCGCACCACCGACGGCCCCTCGTTAACCCGGAAGCCGCGCGTTTCCCAGTCGAATTCCGGCTTCGACAGCAGCACCGGCGCGCCCTCGATCTGCCACGGCGTCTTCATCTTCGCGATGTACAGGTTCGAATTGCCCTCGATGGCGACGTCCTTCTGCGCCCACAGGTAGTACAGCGTGCCCCTGTGCGCGAAGGTGGTCGCGTCCAGGCAGAAGGTGTCGATGCCGGTATCGACCTGGCCCATGAATTCCCAAACTCCCTCCAGCG
>DAMAFT010000056.1:0-12049 GCA_031995805.1 Massilia sp. | reverse complement strand
GATCTCGGTGATCGGCGAGGAACTCATCCAGCGCAACAACGTGCGCGACCTGGACGACATCATCGACCTGTCGCCGGCGCTGACCAAGACGCAGTCCGACAATCCCGCCAACACGGGCCTGAACATGCGCGGCATCGGCACCCAGTCGATCGGCATCGGCGTCGAGTCCGACGTGGCCGTGATCGTCGACGACATCCCGATCGGCATGCAGGTGCAGGCCTTCCGCGACCTGACCGACGTGTCGCGGATCGAGATCCTGAAGGGGCCGCAAAGCACGCTGTTCGGCAAGTCGGCCATCGCCGGTGCGATCAACATCGTCACCAAGCCGATCTCGGGACCGGTCAAGTCGCGCGCCAGCATCCTGCTGTCGGACGACCGCGAGTGGCGCCTGGGCGCCTCGATCGGCGGCGACGTCTCGGAAAAATTCGGCTTTCGCATCGCGGCCAGCCAGAACGACTTCCCGGGCAACGTCCACAACCTGACCACCGACAGGATGACCAACGGCGCCAAGGGCAAGACCTTCCTGGCCAAGCTGACCTGGCGTCCGCTCGACACCCTCAGCGTCGACTTCTCGCCGCGCTACAACCACACGCTGACCGACTGCTGCGTCGTGGTCCTGAACGGCATCAGCGGCACCAACGTGCAGGGCGGCCTGCTGAACAACGTCCCGGCGTTCCCGATCGCGACGGTGCTGGACGGGATTTCGCCGAACCGCGACAACATCAACATCCGCAACGACACCTTCACCGGCCAGGAATCGACCACGCGCGGGGCCGGCCTGCGCGTGAACTGGGAACTGCCGAACGGCGCCACGCTGACCTCGATCAGCTCGACCGACCGCTACCACGCCAACGATTCGCGCGACCAGGACTTCACCGACATGCCGGTGATGCTGTACTACCGGATCACCGGCAGCAACCTGCCGGCGGGGATCGATGCCGGGTCGGAGCAGCACGGCCGCTTCGACGTCGTCTCGCGTACCCAGGAGCTGCGCTACACGTCCAGCGACGGCGGACCGCTGCGCTACGTGGCCGGCCTGTGGTACGGCAAGAACGAACTGTCGCGCTACTTCAAGCGCGGCGAGTATGGCCTGGGCACGACCAGCCCGACCGAGTTCTACGGCGACACCTACAACATCAACAAGGCCGTGTTCGGGCAGGGCAGCTGGGAATTCGTCCCGCGCACGACGCTGACGGCGGGGCTGCGCTACAACCAGCAGGAGTCCGGCTACCGCTTCCGCGGCTCGGGCAACCCGGCGTCCCTGCCGTTCGGCAGCCCCTTCGTCGCGGTGAACAACTTCTCCAGCCTGGGCAACAAGGACGAGCACGTGACGGGCAAGCTGAGCCTGCAGCGCCAGTTCACGCCGAACCTGATGGCCTACGTGTCGGCCTCCACCGGCTACAAGGGCCACGCCTACGACATCACCAGCTCGCTCAACGCGCTGACGGCGGCGCAGCAGCCGGTCAAGCCGGAGACGGCCACCAGCTACGAGGTGGGCATCAAGGGCAGCTTCCTGGCCAACCGCGTGACGGTGGCGGCGACGGCGTTCAGCTCCAAGTTCAAGGATTACCAGCAGAATTCCGGCAGCTACATCCCGGACACGCTGATCTACCAGACCCGCCTGAACAGCCTGCCGGGCGTCGAGACCAAGGGCCTGGAGCTGGACGTGAACGCGCTGGTCACCACCAACCTGCTGGTGAACGCCGCCTGGGCCTACACCGATGCGACGATCACCGAGTTCCGTAACGCCCAGTGCTACCAGGTCCCGGGCAGTCCCAACGGCGGCTTCAACGCCGGCTGCATCCTGCGCAACCCGGCATTCGGCAATCAGAACACGCAGGACGTCAGCGGCGGCCGCATGCCGTTCGCGCCGCGCCGCAAGGCCTCGATCAACATGCGCTACGACGTGCGCATGCCGCAGCGCAGCTTCGACGGCTTCGTCACCGGCAGCGTCAACTACGCCAGCGACATGGTCACCAACCTGGACCAGAACCCGATCAACCACGTCCAGCCCACCACCTACTTCCACGCCGGCTTCGGCCTGCGCGACCACGCCGGCAAGTACACGTTCAGCGTGCGCGTGAACAACCTGATGGACAAGCGCTACATGAGCAACCGCACGATACCGCTGGCGAGCTTCAATGCCAGCGCGCCGAACCCGGTCGCCATCGTCAACACGACGACGTGGACGCCGCAGCGCAATGCGTTCCGCAACATCGCCGTCAAGCTGGACGTGGTGTTCTGACGGGGCCGGACCGCCTTCTGCCGCGCAGGCGCCAGGTCACGGCGGCGCGCTGCGCCACGGCTTGGGCTTCCAGCGGCGCGCTGGTCGCGACGCGCGTCGCGTGGACGTCGTGCGGGATGTTGGAGATGGCGCGCAGCGTGTTCATGCGCCACGCGCCGCCCCGGATGCCGGCGTTGTTGTAGCGCGCGATCAGGTCGTCGATGTCGTTGCGCAGGGCGCGGGTCTGCTGCAAGGCCGCCAGCAGATTCTGCCGGTGCGGCAGGTAGCGCCGCAGCAGGTCGGCCAGCGTGGCGCCTTCCGCAGCCAGCCTTCGTAGCTGGCCGTCACCTCGGCGATGTCGCGCTCGCATCCCGGCGAGCCGCCGGGCTTGACCTTGCCGTCCATGGATTCCTGCAACGCACGCAGCAGGACGGCGCGGTGGGCGCCCACGGGAGCGATCCCGAGCGGCGGCCAGGAGCGGTCGTGGGCGGACGAGGTATGCACGACGCTGGGCGTGCCCATGGTGGTGCCGCTCACGGGCCGTGTACTGCCGATCAGCGCCTTTGTCCAGGCCAGGAAGGAGTCCTGCGACAGGGTCGAGAACGCCGCCATCGGCGACACGCCGAACGCCAGCCAGCGCATCGCTTCCAGCCCGTTGCCGAGGGGGAGGGCGGCTGCCACGGGTTGCGCCGTCGCCGTAGATGCTCGCGCCGTAGACGGCGAGATCCTTCTGGGTCAGCTCGCCGCTGCCGGCATCCTGCTTCAGGACGTCGATCTTGGCGGCGCCGCACCGCCAGCGCCGCCGGTCCCAGTCCGTCCTGCCCGAACAGGCCGTAGCCGGCCAGCGCGCGCGACTGGTAGAACGGAAGCGCTCGGGATGGCGCCACAGGCTGGCCAGGGGATGCAACGTGAGGCGGAGTTCCGGGACGGGCATTGGGGTACGACAGCAAGCACTTGTGCTCCTGGTGACATGTCTTCCCGGGGATTCTTCACATGCATGTTGGAACGGCTTCAGTCTGGAACCACTATCCACGAGCATGTACAATCGAGGGCGTCACATCCGGGAACCCCATGGACCAACTTCTCGCCATCCGCACCTTCGTCCGCATCGCCGAATCCGGCAGCTTCGGCAAGGCCGCCGACCAGCTGGACATCCCGCGCTCCACCGCCAGCAAATTGATCCAGGATCTCGAGCAGATGCTGGGCGCGCGCCTGGTCCAGCGCACCACGCGCCAGGCCACCGTCACGCCTGAAGGCGCAGCCTACTACGAGCGTGCGCTGCGCCTGCTGGCCGAGCTGGACGAAATGGATGCCGAAGCCAGGCGCACGCGCGCCCAGCCACGCGGACGGCTGCGCGTGGGCATCGGGTCGTCGCTGGCGAACTTCGCGCTGATTCCGCGCCTGCCCGGCTTCACGGCGAAGTACCCGGACATCCAGCTGCAACTGGGCGTGAGCGACCGCCCGGCCGACATGGTGGGCGAGGGCATCGATTGCGTGATCCGCGCCGGCGCGCTGGGCGACAGTTCGCTGATCGCGCGCAAGCTGTGCGAGCTGGAATTCGTAATGTGCGCGCACCGCTCCTATGTGGAGCAGCACGGCCTGCCGGCGCATCCCGCCGAGCTGGAAGATGGCCGCCACCAGGTCGTCGGTTATTTTTCCTCGCTGACGGGACGGTCGATCGACCTGCGCTTCGCGCGCGACGGCGAGGAGGTGGTGGTGCAGCCCAGGGGCGGCGTGGCCGTCAACGAGAGCACGGCGCACCTGACGGCGCTGGTGGCGGGACTCGGCATCGCCCAGAACTTCCGCCACCAGGTCCAGCCCTGGCTGGACCGCGGCGAGCTGGTCCTCGTGTTGCCGGAGTGGCGCCAGCCGCCGCATCCGCTGTACGCCATGTACCCGCAGAACCGCCACCTGAACGCGAAGGCGCGCGTGTTCATCGACTGGGCGGTCGAGGTGTTCGCGGCGATCGATACCGGAACGGGCGCTTGACGGATTAAATTGTGCTGATTATTATCACTTTATGTCCCAGGTCAACGTCCAGTTTTCCGTCGCTTCCCACGTGATGGCCGCGCTCGCCATGAGCGGCGGCGAGCCGGTGCGCTCGGCCGTGCTGGCGGGCAGCGTCAACGCCGACCCGACTTTCGTGCGCCGCGTCGTGTCGAAGCTGGCCAAGTCCGGCCTGGTGACGACGACACGCGGCAAGGGCGGCGCCTGCACCTTGGCGCGCCCGCCCGAACGGATCACGCTGCTCGACATCTACCGGGCCAGCGAGGCGCCGGCGGCGTTCGCGGTGCACGCCTACCCGGTGGAGGAGCGCTGCCGGGTCAGCCGCAACATCAAGGGGTGCATGGGCGAGGTATTGCAGGCGGCCCAGGACGGGTTCGAGCGGAGCCTGGCGCAACGGACGCTGGCGGAGGTGGTCGCGGCCATCCGGCGCGGGGCCTGAATTTTTTTTGCCTTGAATTGTGCATTTTATTGTCACATTAAACGATGCGCCGCATGGCGCGGCATGGAAGGGATGGACATGATCGACACGAAACACGAGCGCTTCGCCGGCGGCGGCGGCTTCCACCCGGGCCGGAGGCTGCCATGGTAGGCGGCGCGGAGGCCGCGCCCGTGGCGCAGGACGCACAGGCAGGCGGTGCGACGGCGCCGGTTCCGCCTGCGGTCCCGTCACCCGCGCCGGCGCCGGCCTGGCCGGCCGTGGCCTCGCTGGCGATCAGCACCTTCGCCTCGGTGACGACCGAATTCCTGCCGGTCGGCCTGCTCACCGACATCGCCGCCAGCCTGGGCATCAGCGCGGGGCAGGCCGGGCTGATGGTGACCATGCCGGGCCTCGTCGCCGCGCTGACCGGCCCCCTGCTCATCGTCGCCGCCGGCCGCCTGGACCGCCGCGTCCTGCTGCTGGCCTTGTCCGCGTTGCTGGTCGCCTCGAACCTGCTGGCGGCGCTGGCGCACGATCTGCCGACGATGCTGCTGGCCCGGGTACTGCTGGGGTTCGTCGTGGGCGGCTTCTGGACCTTCGCGCCCGGTGCGACGGCGCACATGGTGCCGCCGGCGCTGCAGCCGCGCGCGATCTCCTACGTCCTCGCCGGCATTTCCGTCGCCACCGTGGCCGGCATCCCGGCCGGCGCGCTGCTGGGCAGCGTTGCGGGCTGGCGCACGGCCTTCGGCGCCACCGCCATCCTGGCGGCCGCCGTGCTCGCGCTGCAACTGCGCATCCTGCCGCCGATGCCTGCCGCCCGCGCCATCCGTCCGCGCGACCTGCTGGCGCCGCTGGCCGGACGCGCGCCGCGCACGCTGCTCGTCATCGCGCTGCTGCTGGTGACCGGCCACTTCGTCGCCTATACCTACCTCGGGCCGGTGCTGCGGCAGGTGTTCGGCATGGCGCCGGATGGCGTCACCGCGCTGCTGCTGGTGTACGGCGTGGCGGGCTTCGCCGGCACCTTCCTGGGCGGCCGGCTGGCCGCGCGCAGCGTGCAGCGCACCGCCCTGGCGGCGGCGGCGCTGATCGGCGCGGCGCTGCTGTCCTCCGCCCTGGCCGGCGGCGGCGCGGTGGCCGGTGCGCTGGTCGTCCTGGCCTGGGGCGCCGCGTTCGGCCTGGTGCCGGTGTCGATGACGACCTGGATGCAGCAGGCCGCCGCGCAGGCGCCGGAAGCGGGCCAGGCGCTGCTGGTGACCTTCTTCCAGACGGCGATCGCGTCCGGCGCGTTCGCGGGCGGCCTCGTGGTCGATGCGCGCGGCGTCGCCGGGGCGCTGCTGCTGGGCGGCGTGCTGGCGGTGCTGGCGGCGCTCGCCATCCTCGTCGCCGCGGGGCGGCCAGGAGAACGTTGACCGGCCTCCTTGCACGTTGCCCGTTCATGAATATATACTTCGTATATTCAAAATATACGGAGAATACAATGGGTATCGTCAACATCGACGACGAGCTGCACGACCAGCTGCGCAAGGCCAGCACCGTGTCGTGCCGCTCGATCAACGCGCAGGCCGCGTTCTGGCTGAAGATTGGCATGCTGTGCGAGCTGCACCCCACCCTCAGCTTCAACGAGGTCGTCGCGCGCGAGCTGCGCGCGGCGGGGATCGTCGAACAACCGCTGCGGGTGGCGCTGGCATGACCAAGCGCCCCGAGGAAATCGCGCTGATGGCCGAATCGGGCCGGCTGCTGGCGAGCGTGTTCGGCCGCCTCGACCGCCTGGCGCTGGCCGGCATGTCGACCATGCAGGTCAACGACCTGGTCGAGGGCATGATCGTGAACGAGCTGCAGGCGCGCCCGGCCAGCAAGGGGCAGTACGGCTATGCCTACACGCTGAATTCCTCGCGCAACAGCGTGGTCTGCCACGGCGTGCCGTCGCCGGCCGAGATCCTGCAGGACGGCGACATCGTGAACTTCGACATCACGCTGGAAAAGAACGGCTACATCGCCGACTCCAGCAAGACCTACCTGGTCGGCGCGGTGGCGCCGGAAGCGCGCAAGCTGGTGCAGGTGACCTACGAGGCGATGTGGAAGGGCATCCGGGCCGTGCGCCCGGGCGCCCGGCTGGGCGACGTCGGCCACGCCATCGAGCGCCATGCGCGCCGCCACGGCTACGCGGTGGTGCGCGACTACTGCGGGCACGGCATCGGCCGCGAGATGCACGAGGCGCCGCAGGTGCTGCACTGGGGCCGGCCGCGCACCGGCTTGCTGCTGCGCGAGGGGATGGTGTTCACCATCGAGCCGATGCTCAACCAGGGCCGCGAGGCGGTGCGCACCGAGGACGACGGCTGGACGGTCGTCACCTGCGACGGCGGGCTGTCCGCGCAGTTCGAGCACACCGTCGTCGTCACGCGCAGCGGCGTGCGCGTGCTCACCTTGCGCGAAGGCGAGAAGATGCCGCACTGATGGTCGCAGCGGTTCAGGCGCGCCGGATCAGCGGCGCGCCCGGCACCCGCTCCAGCGCCCCGGCATCGCGCAGCGCCGCCTCCAGGTTGCGGTGCGCGATGCGCGAATGCTCTTTCATGAGCGCTTCCACGCGCGCGCCGGCGCGCGCCGCGATGGCGTCGACGATGGCGTGGTGCTGCATCTGCGCGCACCGGAGGATGGCGAAGGCTTCGGCGCGCCGGGCCTGGGCCGCGACGAAGGCGTTCGGCGACGCGAACGGCATCGAGACCGCGCGCGCCATGGTGTCTTGCACGATGGGACTGCCGGACGCTTCCAGCACCAGCGCGTGGAAGCGCTCGTTCAGCGCCGCATAGCGTTCGAGCTGCAGGTCCGGCGTGGCGGCGCCGGCGAACACGGCGTCGATTCCGGCCAGGCAAGTGCGCATGCGTTCCAGCAGCGCATCCGGCACGCCGCGCTCGGCGGCCAGGCGCGCCGCCAGGCCCTCGATGGTGCCGCGCACCTCGATCGCGTCGGCGATGTCCTGCGCCGAGAACGCGCGCACGACGTAGCCGGCCGGCTGCACGCCTTCCAGCAGGCCCTCGGCCGCCAGGTGCTGCAGCGCCGCGCGCGCCGGCGTGCGCGACACGCCCAGGTGCGCGGCGACGTCGATCTCGGCGAGCCGCGCGCCCGGCCGGTAATGCCCGCGCAGCACGGCGTCGCGCAGGCCCAGGATGGCCCGTTCGGTCTGGGAGGCGCCCGGCGCCGCGGCGTTCGCGTCGTGCAGGTGGAACGTGGGGGGCATGGCGGGCTCGCCTCAGGCCGTCGCGGCCGCGCCGGCGCGTTCCTCGGCCAGGATGCGCTCGATGATGCGGCGCGACTGCACGCCGCCGGCGTCGATGTTCAGCATCAGGAGCTTGCGTTCCGGGTGACGCAGGATGTTCTGCTGCTGCAGCTCCAGCATCTCGCGGTCTTCGGAAAAGACGTTGCCCTGGCCGGCGCGGATCGAGTCGGTGAGTTCCCGGTCGTGCGGCTTGAAGTTGCGCGCCATGCCCCAGAAGTACCAGTGCGAGGTTTCCGTCTCGGGCGTGATGAAGTCGACCACGATCGAGCTGGCCTTGTACTTCGGGTCGGCGTGGTAGCCGCCCTTGCCGGCCAGCGCCACGCCCACCTCGATCAGCACGTGGCTGGGCGGCAGGAAGTGGCAGATCTGCCAGCGGTCGACCGGCTGGTCGTCCGGCAGGTCGTTGCCGCGCAAGGCCATGCGCCAGAACGGCGGCGCGCCGATATTGTCCATGAAGCGGCTGGTGACCACCTCGTCGCCCTCGACCTTGGTATTCACCGGCGCCTCGTCGATTTCCTTCTGGCCGATGCTGCTGGCGTGCACATAGGTCTCGTGCGTCAGGTCCATCAGGTTATCGATCATCAGGCGGTAGTCGCAGGCGATGTGGTACATGCCGCCGCCGTAGGCCCAGTCCGGACTTTCCGCCCACTCCAGGTGGTGCAGCCTGGCCGGATCGGCCTGTTCCTGGTCGCCGGGCCAGACCCAGACGAAGCCGTAGCGCTCGATGACCGCGAAGCTGCGGTTGGACGGGAAGCCGCGCACGCGCTGGCAGGGCATGGCCATGGTCTTGCCGTCGCAGCCCATCTCCAGGCCGTGGTAGCCGCACACCAGGCGGCCTTCCTGGACAAAGCCGAGCGACAGCGGCGCGCCGCGGTGCGGGCAGAAGTCCTCGACGGCGGCGGCCTTGCCGCCGGGGCCGCGGAAGAACACCATCTTCTCGCCGCAGACCTGGCGGCCCAGCGGCTTGTCGGCGATCTCGTCGGGCGTGCAAGCCACATACCAGGCGTTTTTCGGGTACATGCGGGGGTCTCCTTGTTTGGTGGATGCGGGTCGGGGCATGCGGCGGATTGTATACAGCGCCCCCCGGCGGCATGATCTAATTTGCGCATCGCGGGGGCGAATTTGCGTATCGCTCGGGCGCCGGCGGCCTCCGTGTATACATGCGACCCGGCGCACCCGCCTGCGGGCGGCAACCGGAAGGCGACGGCGGGCGATAACTTTTTTCGATGCGGTCAGCGCCGAAACGGCATGGGGCGCCATGGCCGGAAGCGCAATAATCCTCCTACCGATTGCGCCGAACCAGCATCACGGCACCACGACCATACGACAAGCACGGCAACGAACGTGCATGCGCGATCACACTTTTGGAGACAACGATGAAAATCCGCCTCGCTCCGGCCCTGCTGGCCGGATGTTCCCTCATGTTCGGCATGCAAGCGGCCCACGCCGACGAAATCCGTGTCGGCGTCATCGCCTCGTTCAGCGGCCCCTACAGCAGCTGGGGCAAGCACATCAAGGAAGCGACCGACCTGTACGTCGCCCAGCAGGGCGGCAAGGCCGGCAACCATACCGTCAAGATCATCTACAAGGACGTGGGCGGCAACAATCCGGCGCGGGCGCGCCAGCTTGCCGAGGAGCTGGTCGTGCGCGACAAGGTGCAGTACATCGCCGGCCTGGAATTCACGCCGACCGCGATGGCCGTCGCCGACGTCGCCACCCAGGCCAGGGTGCCGACGGTGATCAACAACTCCGGCACCTCCGGCGTACTGGCCCGCTCGCCCTACCTGCTGCGCTCCGGCTACACCCAATGGATGGTGGCCACGCCGCTGGCCAAGTGGACGGCGGAGCAGGGCGTCAAGCGCGTGTTCCTGGCGGCGGCCGACTACGCCCCGGGCAACGATGCGCTGATCGCCTACCGCAAGGCGTTCACCGAGGCCGGCGGCACCATCGTGGGCGAGCTGCGCGTCCCGCTGAACACCACCGACTTCTCGACCTACATGCAGAAGGCCAAGGAAGCCAGGCCCGACACCATGTACATGTTCATGCCGGTCGGCCCGCTGTCGGTGGCCTTCATCAAGGCCTACGTCGAGCGTGGCCTGGACAAGGCCGGCATCAAGCTCGAAGCCACCGCCGAGACCGAGGAAAGCGAACTGGCCGGCTACGGCGACGCCGCCGCCGGCATCGTCACCGCGCTGCACTACTCCCCGGCCAGCACCACGCCGGCCAACCAGCAGTTCGTGAACGGCCTGAAGAAGACGTACGGCCAGGACCGCATTCCGAATGTCGGCTCGATCTCGGCCTACGATGCGATGCAGATGATCTTCCAGATGATCCGCGCCACCGACGGCAAGCGCGACGGCGACAAGGCCATGGCGGCGATCAAGGGCTATTCCTGGGAGAGCCCGCGCGGGCCGGTGACGGTCGATCCGGCCACGCGCGAGCTGGTGCAGAACATCTACATCCGCCGCGTCGAGAAAGTCGATGGTGCCTACGTCAACCAGCCGTTCAAGACCTACCCCGCCATCCGCGATCCCGGCACCAAGGTGGAGTAACGCCGCCCGCGGCGGCTCCGATCCCGGTTCGACACCAACCCGGCCGCGCCGGGAACGGGACCGCCTTGCCCATGATTTTCCTTCGTAGCGATGGAGCCCCCATGTCTTTTCCGTTTTCCAATCCGCGCCGGCCGGGCGGGGAGGGCTAGCGATGTCCTCGATGTTCGCCTCCCTGCTCACCGTGCTGTTCGACGGCGTCGCCTTCGGCATGATCCTGTTCCTGATCTCGGTCGGCCTGTCGATCACGATGGGCGTCATGCGCGTCGTCAACCTGGCCCACTGCGGCTTAGCGATGATCGGCGGCTACCTGACCTATGCGCTCACCGCGCTGGCCGGCCTGCCGTTCGCCGCCGCCGTGCCGCTCGCGGTGCTGGGCACGATGGCGATCGGCGCCGTGCTCGAACGCACCGTGTATTCCTGGGTGTACGGCCAGAGCGAACTGGGCCAGGTCCTGATGACCATCGGCCTGACCTTCGTGATGATCGCCAGTGCCAACGCGCTGTTCGGATCGTCGATCCAGAACATCCCCGTGCCGGACGCCCTGCGCACCACATGGCAGGCGGGCCCGGTCGGCCTGCCGGTGTACCGCCTGTTCCTGATCGCCGTGGCCACCGCCTGCGGCGTGCTGATCTGGCTGGCGCTGGAACGCACCGAGGCCGGCGCCCGGCTGCGCGCCGCCGTCGACAACGCCCGCATGGCCGGCTGCATCGGCATCAATGTCAAGTCGCTGTTCGCGCTGACCTTCGCGATCGGCTGCGGCTTCGCCGGCCTGGGCGGCGCGCTCGGCGCGGACATCTTCCCGCTCGAACCCTTCTATGCGCTGCACTACCTGGTGCTGGTGCTGATCGTCGTCTCGGTCGGTGGCCTGGGCAGCATCAAGGGCACGCTGACCGCCGCGCTGCTGCTGGGCCTCGTCGACACGCTGGGCCGCTACTACCTGCCGGCCGGCGGCGGCATCGTGATCTACCTGGCGACGCTGATGCTCCTGCTGCTGCGCCCCCACGGACTTTTCGGAAGACCAGCATGAACCTGCATACCCGTACCCTCCTGCCCGCCGCCGCGCTGCCCCATTACCGCCTCGGCGCGATGGACGTCCTGCCCTGGATCGTGGCCATCGGCGCCTTCTTCGCCTTCGACACCTATCTGTCGCTGGGCGCCCAGATCCTGGTGATGGTGATCTTCGGCCTGTCGCTCGACCTGGCGCTCGGCTTCGCCGGCATCAACACGCTGGGCCACGCCGCCTTCTTCGGCGTCGGCGCCTACGCGGCCGGCTACTGGAACCTGCACGTGGCGCCGGAAGCGTTCGGCGGCCTGCTGGCGGCCGGCGCGGCGGCCGGCGTCGTCGGCCTGCTGTCCGGCTGGCTGCTGCTGCGCACCCACGGCCTGGCGCTCCTGATGCTGACCATGGTCGTGACCGTGCTGCTGCACGAGGTGGCGAACGCCTGGGGCAGCGTCACTGGTGGCGCCGACGGCCTGTCGGGCATCGCCGTCGACCCGCTGTTCGGCGCCTTCCAGTTCGACCTGTTCGGCAAGACCGCCTACCTGTACGCGCTGGGCGTGCTGTTCCTCGTGTT
>DAMAFT010000055.1:0-12052 GCA_031995805.1 Massilia sp. | reverse complement strand
GGCGCACCAGGTCGCGGCCCAGGTGCAGATGCGCGACGCCGAGGAAGCGGTGGTGTGCTCGATCCTGCATTCGCTGGGCCGCATGATGGTCACGTTCTACCTGCCGGAGCAATGGGTACTGCTGCAGCAGGCCGTGTCCGGCAAGGACGGCGCCGCCGAGGATGCCGCGGCCAGGGCGCAGCTGGGCCTGACGCTGGAACAGGTCGGCCGCGCCACCGCCGAGCACTGGGGCCTGCCGCGCAACCTGATCGCCGGCATGCGCCGCGTCGAGCCGGGCGAGCGCGGCGAGAACTTCGGCCACGACGACTGGCTGGCCGCCCTCGGCACCATGTCCTCGCAATGCGCCGACTCGCTGTGGCACAACGACGAGGCCGGCGCCGAGCAGGTCATGAAGCTGGCGGCCAGCTTCGCGCCGCTGATCGGCATCGAGGCCGACAGCATCGTCGGCGCCATCGAGAAGGCCAAGGTGGAGGCGGCGGCCGACCTGTCGATCGCGCCGCTGGCGAACCCGCCGGAAAAGCGCGCCCGCACCGCCGCGGCCACGCGCATGCGCGAGGCCGGCAACAAGATCCTGATGCGCGGCGTGGCCGACATGCGCGAGGCCGGCGCCGGCGCCAGCCCGGGCCAGATGATGTCGATGGCGATCGAGACCGCCTACCACGGCCTGTCGTTCACGCGCGCCTTCGGCTTCCTGCGCAGCCGCCGCGACGGCAAGTACTCGGCCAAGATCGGCCTGGGCGACCATGCCAAGGCGCTGCTGCCGCAACTGGTGTTCGAGGATGCCTACGAGGCCAACGTGTTCTTCGCCTCGCTCGGCAGCGACCGCGTGATCTTCATCGAGAACGCGCGCGACCCGAAGTTCGCGAGCAAGCTGCCGCAGTGGTGGAAGGACGCCCTGCCCGAGGCGCGCTGCTTCGTGATCATCCCGCTGTGCACGCACGGCGAGCCGGTCGGCTTCGTGTACGGCGACTGGGACGACCGCTTCCCGTCCGTGTACCTGAGCCAGACCGAGTTCTCGCTGCTGAACGACCTGCGCGCGCTGGTCGTCAAGACGGTGGAGCGCAGGCAGCAGGTGGAGGCGCTGGCGAGCCGGGCCTGACGGCGCCGGCCGCGGCCATGTCACGGCATCACTGCGCGGCGATGCGCGGCGTCTCGACCTTCACGTCCCCGCACTGCGCCCGGTGCATCAGCGCATGGTCGATCAGCACCAGCGCCAGCATCGCCTCGGCGATCGGGGTGGCGCGGATGCCCACGCACGGGTCGTGGCGGCCGAACGTCTCGACCTCGACCGGGTTGCCGGCCTTGTCGATCGAGCGGCGCGGCGTGCGGATCGACGAGGTCGGCTTGATCGCGATCGACACCGTGATGTCCTGCCCCGTCGAGATCCCGCCCAGCACGCCGCCGGCGTGATTGCCGACGAAGCCCTGCGGGGTCAGCTCGTCGCCGTGCTCGGAACCCTTCTGCGCCACCGCCGCGAAGCCGGCGCCGATCTCCACGCCCTTGACGGCGTTGATGCCCATCATCGCGTAGGCGATGTCGGCGTCGAGCTTGTCGTACAGCGGCTGGCCCAGGCCCACCGGCACGTTCTTCGCCACCACGTCGATGCGCGCGCCGATCGAGTCGCCGGCACGGCGCAGCTCGTCCATCGCGGTTTCCATGCGCGCGATCAGGCCGGCGTCGCCGGTGGCGGCGAAGAACGGGTTCGCGTGCACGTGCTCCCAGCCCTGGAACGGCACGTCGATGTCGCCCAGCGCGCCCATGCAGCCCATGAATTCGGTGCCGAAGCGCTCGCGCAGCCATTTCTTCGCCACTGCGCCGGCGCCGACCACGGGCGCGGTCAGGCGCGCCGACGAACGACCGCCGCCGCGCGGATCGCGCACGCCGTACTTGTGCCAGTAGGTGTAGTCGGCATGGCCCGGGCGGAAGGTCTCGGCGATGTTGCCGTAGTCCTTGCTGCGCTGGTCCTCGTTGCGGATCAGGAGGGCGATCGGGGTGCCCGTCGTCACGCCCTGGTACACGCCCGACAGGATCTCCACCCGGTCCGCCTCCTGGCGCTGCGTCACGTGGCGCGAGGTGCCCGGCTTGCGGCGGTCCAGCTCGGGCTGGATGTCGCTTTCCGACAGGGCCATGCCCGGGGGGCAGCCATCGATGACGCAACCGATCGCGGGGCCGTGCGATTCGCCGAAAGTGGTGACGGTGAAGAGTTTGCCAAATGTATTACCGGACATGAATTCAGAGGAAAGTGGTAAGGAAGGAAAGGTCGATTCTACCAGCATGCCGACGCCGCGGTGCCCCGACAACGCGGCCGGATGGAAAGAGTGTTGCCTTGAAGAATTTTTTCCATTGGCGAGAATATTGCATATATACTAGCCCCATCCGACCGCGCTAACTGGAGACGCTGCAATGCCCGCACCGAACACCCTATCAGGCGCCGTGCAGGACGACGACCTGGTGTTCGTCGACGAGACGCCTGCGGCGCCGGCAAGTGCCGCCGCGGGCGCATGGCGCGTCCTGATCGTGGACGACGACGCCGACGTGCACTCGACCACCACCTTCGCGCTCGGCAGCCTCGACATGCACGGGCGCGCGCTGGAATTCCTCCATGCCTACTCGCGCGCCGAGGCCGAGCGCGTGCTGGCGCGCGAAACCGACATCGCCGTCGTGCTGCTCGACGTCGTGATGGAACAGGCCGACGCCGGCCTGCAGCTGGTGCGCCACATCCGCGACACGCTCGGCCTGCACGACCTGCGCATCATCCTGCGTACCGGCCAGCCCGGCTACGCGCCCGAGATGGACGCCATCCGCGGCTACGACATCAACGACTACCGCACCAAGTCCGAACTCACGCGCACCAAGCTGTACACCAGCGTGGCCGCGGCGATCCGCGCCTACCAGCAGATCCGCGCGCTCGACGACAGCCGCGCCGGCCTGGCCCAGGTGGTGCGCGCGAACGCCGAGCTGATGGGGCTGCACTCCATGGGCGAGATGACCCAGGGGATCCTGCGCGAGGCCGCCCTGCTGCTGGGCCAGCCGGCCGACGGCCTGCTGTGCGCCTGCGCCCCGGCCGGCCGGCCCGCGGCCTGGCAGGTGCTGGCCAGCTGCGGCGGCTGCGCCGACCTGGTCGCCGACGGCGTGCTCGCCCCGGCCGCCGGCGCGCTGGCCGACGCCATCGCCCACACGCTCGAACGACGCGCCAACGTCTACGCGGACGACTACCTGACCCTGTACTTCCGCGGCAAGTCGCACAGCGACTTCGCCGCCTACCTGCGCCTGCGCCGGCCGGTCGACGCGCTGCGCCGCGGCCTGGTCGACGTGTTCGCCAGCAGCATCGCGGTCGGCCTCGACAACGTGGCGCTGATGACCGACCTGCAGCGCGCCGCCTTCTACGACGCCCTCACCGGCCTGCCGAACCGTACCCGCCTGGTCGAGCTGGTCGAGGATGCGCTGGGCAGCCGCGGCCGCCCCGATGCGACGCTGTGCCTGGTCGACATCGACCACTTCGCCGAGACCAACGACGCCCTCGGGCACCAGTTCGGCGACGGCCTGCTGGTGGCGGTGGCGCAGCGCCTGCGCGAACGCCTCGACGCACGGCTGGCGCTGGCGCGCATCGGCGGCGACATCTTCGCCGTGCTGGGTCCGTGCGCCGAGCTCGATCCGCTGGCACTGCAGACCCTGTTCAGGGCGCCGTTCTCGATCGAAGGCCAGGACGTGCGCGTCTCGGCCACGCTGGGCCTGGTGCGCCTGCGCGAGCACGACGGCAGCGCCGCCGACGCGCTCAAGGACGCCGACATCGCCCTGAAGCGCGCCAAGACCCAGCAGCGCGGCGGCCATTTCTATTTCTCGCGCGGCATGGGCGTGGAAATCCGCGAACGCGTGCGCCTGATGCATGCGCTGCGCAGCGGCTTCGCGCGCGGCGAACTCTTCCTGGCCTACCAGCCGCAGATCGACCTGGCCACGCGCCAGCCGTTCGGCGCCGAGGCGCTGCTGCGCTGGCGCACCGAGGACGGCCGCTTCGTGCCGCCCGACCGCTTCATCCCGATCGCCGAGTATTCCGGCCTGATCATCGAGATCGGCGCCTGGGTGCTGCGCGAGGCCTGCGCCGAGCTGATGCGCGTGCGCGCGGCCGGCCACCTCGATTTCACGATGTCGGTGAACGTCTCGCAGGTGCAGTTCCGCCACCCGCAATTCATCCCGATGCTGCGCCGCGCGATCGAGGAAAGCGGCGCGCCGCCGGAACGGGTCGAGCTGGAGATCACGGAATCGATGGCGATGGAAGAACCGGACCTGCTGATCGAGCGCCTGGCGGAAATCAAGCGCACCGGGGTGTCGATCGCGATCGACGACTTCGGCACGGGCTTCTCCTCGCTGTCCTACCTGCAGCGCCTGCAGGTCGACCGCCTGAAGATCGACCGCGCCTTCGTCACCGAGATCACCGGATCGGCGCGCGGCAGCAGCATCGCGGAAATGGTCATCGAACTGGGCCGCAACCTGGGCCTGTCGATCATCGCCGAGGGCGTCGAGGACGAGCGCCAGGCCCAGATCCTGCAGGCCCTCGGCTGCCCGCTGGCCCAGGGCTTCCTGTTCGCCCGCCCGCTGGCGCCGCAGGCGCTGCTCGAGTGGCTGGGCAGCGACGCGCTCACGCGCGCGGCTTGACCGACGCCGGCGGCGCGCGCGTTCCGGCACCATGAAACGACGTCGCCCCGGCGCTGGCCGGGGCCCAATTTGCACGCATATCGATAGCGCGCACGACATTGGACCCCGGCCTGCGCCGGGGCGACGGTGTATTCGGGCAACGGGCTGAAACAGCCCCGTCAGTCTTCGGCCATCTGCTCCGCCGGCCAGTCGCGGATATAGGCCTTGAGCATCCGGTTCTCGAAGCTCTGCGCTTCCAGCACCGCGCGCGCCACGTCGTAGAACGAGATCACGCCCAGCAGCGTGCGCGCGTTCATCACGGGCAGGTAGCGTGCATGCTTTTCCAGCATGATGCGGCGCACCTCGTTGACCTCGGTGTCCGGCGTGACGGTGATCGGCGCTTCGTCCATGTGCTTGCGCACCGTGCCCGCGCCGACCGCGCCGCCGTTCGCGTTGAGCGCCTTGATGACCTCGCGGAAGGTCAGCATGCCGACCAGGTCGCCGTATTCCATCACGACGAGCGAGCCGATGTCGTGCTCGGACATGGTATTGACGGCGTCGGCCAACGGCGTGTCCGGAGACACGGTGTACAGAATGTCGCCCTTGACCTGCAGGATCTCGGAAACCTTCATGTTGACCCCCTTGATAGGAGAGGATTGCGGCGTTGTAGAACTCATAATCGGACTCTAGCCGATGCTCTCCAAAAAATCCAGCACTGCGCACCGCGGGGGTGCGCATGTGGCCATTTTTTTTGGACAATGATGAGTAAATGCTACGGTTAGCGCTAACCGGTGCTAGCATGCGGCCGTTTCCCTTTCGATGGATGGCCCGACCATGAACGTTTCCGCGCACACCGTCCTGCAGGTGCAGGGCGCCCCCGTCTGGTGCAATACCGCTGCCCGCGCCTTCGATCCCGACCTGCCCGTCATCGTGTTCCTGCACGGCGCCCTGAACGACCACTCGGTGTGGGACGTGCAGGCGGACTGGTTCGCGGCGCACGGCTGGAACGTGCTGGCGCCCGACCTGCCCGGCCACGGCCGCAGCGGCGGCGCCGCGCTGGCGAGCGTGGAGGCGCTGGCCGACTGGGTCCCGGCGCTGCTGGACGCCGCCGGCGCCGCCGGCGCGCTGCTGGCCGGCCACAGCATGGGCTCGCTGGTCGCGCTGGAAGCGGCCGCGCGCTTCCCGGACCGGGTGGTGGCGGTCGCGCTGCTCGGCACCGCCTGGCCGATGAAGGTGGCGGACCCGCTGCTGCAGGCGGCACGCGACGACGTGGCGGGCGCCATCGAGATGGTGGCCAAGTGGTCGCACTCGGACGTCGGCGCGCAGGCCGGCCTGCGCGACGCCACGCGCCGCCTGATGCTGGGCCTGGCCGCCGACGCACCTGGCCTGCTGCACACCGACCTGGCGGCCTGCAACGCCTATGCCGGCGGCATGGCCGCGGCGACCGCGCTGCGCTGCCCGGTCCTGTTCGTGACCGGAGAACGCGACAGGATGACCCCGCCGCGCTCCGCGCAGATGCTGACGGAAGCCGTGCGCCATGGCAGAATCGCCTCGGTGGACGCCGGCCACGCGATGATGGCCGAGCAGCCCGGCGCGGTGCTGGAAGTGCTGGCGCTCTTCGCGCAAGACCTGCGCGAAGAGGCGCGCCACGCATTGCAGGGCAGCGCGCATCCATAGGCGCAAAGAGAACAAAGGAGACCGGCCATGGCCGCCGTGCGCTACGACAGCTTCGCCCAGTTCTACCCGTACTACCTGGCCCAGCACGAGCACCGCCTGTGCCGGCGCGCCCACTTCCTCGGCACCTCGTCGGCCATCGCCGGCATCGCGCAATACCTCGACGGCCTGAATCCCTGGTGGCTGCTGGTGGCGCTTGCCAGCGGCTACGGCGGCGCCTGGATCGGCCATTTCTTCTTCGAGAAGAACCGGCCCGCCACGTTCGGCTACCCGTGGTATGCATTCCGGGCCGACTGGGTCATGTACTGGCAGATGCTGACCGGCAAGCTCAGCTGGTGAGCCGGGCCGGCCTGCCGGTCCAGGTCACCTTCGCTTCCTCGGGACTGTCTTTCGCCGTGTGGATGGCCCTGGCCTGTCCCTGCAGGAACCTGGCCGTCCTGGGGCCGGGTCAGGCCCGGCCGCGACCAGCGCGTGCCGGATGTGCTTCTCTTGCATGTCCATGGTCCCCTCCCCCGTCGCACGACGGATGATGCCGGTCCCGCGCCATGCGGGCCCTGGCCAGCGCCGGACCGCGGCGCCGGTTCAGCGGGCCGGAGCGGGCCGCGCGGAAGGCGCCGTCTGGGCGGTGGCGAAATGGGCGGCCAGGGTCTGGTCCAGGCCACCTTCGACCACCGTCTCGACCTGGCGCGCCAGCGCCGCCGTGTCCAGGCCGAGCGGCGACGCCGGCGCCGGTTCGCCGGCCGCGCCGGCGGAGAAGTCGGGTTCGCCCGCGCCGCCGAAGGCGAACAGGCGGTAGACGTCGGCCACGCGCACCAGGCCGGGATCGACCAGCAGCACCCAGTTGTCGCTGCCGGCGCGCACGCTGCGCAGCGCCCGCATGCGCCAGCGGCCCTGCGCGGGCGCCTCGGCCTGCACGCGGCCGACCCAGCCGGCCGCCACCATCTGCCGCAGCAGGTCGGTCATCTCGTCGTAGCCGATGCGCGTGTGCAGGCGGATGCGCGCCGACGACACCAGCCCGGTGCCCGTCATGCGCGCGCTGCCGTGCAACACCTTCAGGATCGCCATCGCATCGACGAAGGCCCCGCCCGGCACCGGCTCGTACCACCAGCGCTCGTACTTGACGACGGGCAGCGCAGCCGCGAGCAGCGCGCCGACCAGCGTGATCATCCACGAGAAATACAGCCACAGCAGGAACAGCGGCAACGCCGCCAGCGCGCCGTAGATGATGGCGTAGGTCGGGAACTGGCGGATGAAGATGGCGAACACGCGCTTGGCGACCTCGAACGCCAGCGCCGCCAGCAGGCCGCCCCAGGCGGCGTCGCGCCAGTCGACCGTGCGGTTCGGCACCGTCATGTAGAGCAGCGCATAGGCCGCCGTGATCAGCGCCACCGACACCGCCGTGTAGAACAGCGCGCCCAGGACAGGCACGGTATCGGTGAGGCCGTTGGTGGCGGTGAACAGCTGCGAGGTGATGGTCAGCGAAATGCCGAACGCCAGCGGGCCGAGCGTGACCAGCGCCCAGTACACCAGCACGCGCTGCACCAGCGGGCGCGGCTCGCGCACGCGCCAGATCTGGTTGAACGCGCGCTCGATGGTGCCGATCAGCGCGGCCGAGGTGAACAGCAGCGCCACGCCGCCCACGGCCGACAGCCCGGTCGCCTTGCTGGCGAACTGGGTCAGGTTGCCCATGATCGTGTTGGCGATCGCCTTGGGCATCAGCATCTGCACGAACCAGTTGTCGAGCGCCAGGCGCAGCCGGCCGAACATCGGGAACGTCGTGAAGATCGCCAGCACGATGGTCAGCAGCGGCACGATCGCCAGCGTGGTCGTGAAGGTCAGGCTGGCCGCCACCTGGGGCAGCTTTTCCTCGGTCAGGCGGCGGCGCGCGAAGCGCACCAGGTCGCGCGCCTCGGCCCAGGTGAGCGCGCGCGGGCGGTCGGGGAGCGCCTCGGGCGCCATGGACAGGGCGGACGGCAGGTTGTCGCGGGAATTCACGGGGATGGCGGTCGCGGCGCGGGCGCCAAAAAGCATGCCGCGCACATCGTGTCATTGTATAAAGCGCCCTATAATACCAACGATGAACCCAACCAATCGGATTATCCTCGTTTTGTACTACTCGCGGCACGGCAAGACGCGCCGCCTGGCCGAGCTGATCGCGCAGGGCGTCGACGGCGTGCCCGGCATGGAAGCGCGGCTGCGCACGGTGCCGGCGGTGTCCACGGTGGCGGAAGCGACCGAACCCGACATCCCGCGCAGCGGCGCCCCCTACGTCGAGCCCGAGGACCTGGCGGAGTGCGCGGGCCTGGCCCTCGGTTCGCCGACCCGGTTCGGGAACATGGCGGCGGCAATGAAGTATTTCCTCGACGGCACCGCCAGCCAGTGGCTGTCGGGCACCCTGGCCGGCAAGCCGGCCGCCGTGTTCACCTCCACCGGCAGCCTGCACGGCGGCCAGGAATCGACGCTGCTGTCGATGATGATCCCGTTGCTGCACCACGGCATGATGGTGATGGGCCTGCCCTACACCGAGCCGGAACTGATGACCACCGCCAGCGGCGGCAGTCCCTACGGCGCGACCCACTGGTCGGGCGTGGACGGCAACCGCCCGCTGACGGAAGACGAGAAGCGGCTCGCCGTCGCGCTCGGCCGGCGCCTGGGGCTGGCGGGACGCGCGCTGGCAGGCCAACTGCAAGGGATGGAATAGGCGATGCAATTGCACAGGTTGTTCCACACGGGCGCGGTGACCAGCCTGGTCATCCTGTGCGCCTGGCTGCTGGCCTGGGAAATCGTGGTGGCGCCGCTGCACCCGGGCGGCTCGCTGCTGGCCCTGAAGGCGCTGCCGCTGCTGCTGCCGCTGCGCGGCGTGCTCAAGCGCGACTTGTACACGCTGCAGTGGTCGTCGATGGTGATCCTCGTGTACTTCATCGAAGGCGTCGTGCGCGCCTGGAGCGACCGCTCCGACCTGTCGCGCATCATGGCGCTGGGCGAGACCCTGCTGGTGTGCGCGTATTTCGCCTTCGCCCTGCTGTACCTGCGCCCCTACAAGAAAAAGGCGCAGCAACTCGCCAAGGAGCTGCTCGACAAGGTCAAGGTACCGCATGACTGACCGCTTCCTCGAGGAACTGCGCGCCATCGCCGGCGCGCGCCACGTGCTCACGGGCGCCGACGCCGCGCCGTTCCTGGCCGACTGGCGCGGCCGCTTCACCGGCCGCGCCCGCGCCGTGGTGCTGCCGGCCGACACCGCCGGCGTGGCGGCCGTCGTGCGCGCCTGCGCCGCGCACCGCGTGCCGCTGGTGCCGCAGGGCGGGCGGACCGGCCTGGTGCTGGGCAGCGTGCCGGACGCCTCCGGCAGCGCCATCGTGCTGTCGCTGCGCCGCCTGGACCGCATCCGCGCCGTCGACACGGCCAACCGCACGCTGACGGTGGACGCCGGCTGCATCCTGCACGACGTCCAGCAGGCCGCGCAGGCGGCCGGCATGCTGTTCCCGCTGTCGCTGGCGGCCGAGGGCAGCTGCACCATCGGCGGCAACTTGGCGACGAATGCCGGCGGCACCGCCGTGCTGCGCTACGGGAATACCCGCGAGCTGTGCCTGGGCCTGGAAGTCGTCACCGCCCGGGGCGAGGTGTGGGACGGCTTGCGCGGCCTGCGCAAGGACAATACCGGCTACGACCTGCGCGATTTGTACATCGGCGCCGAGGGCACGCTGGGCGTGATCACCGGCGCCGTGCTGAAGCTGTTCGCGCAGCCGAAGGCGGTGCTGACGACGCTGGTGGCGCTCGGTTCGCCCGCCGCCGCGCTCGACCTGCTGGCGCTGGCCGATGCCGAATGCGGCCCGGCGCTCACCGGCTACGAGCTGATGAGCGACACCTGCCTGCAACTGGTGGCCGCGCACTACCCCGCGCTGCCGCGCCCGTTCCGCACCCGCCATCCGCAGTATGCGCTGCTGGAACTGTCCAGCCACGAGTCGGAGCGGCACGGCGTCGCGCTGCTGGAAGCGGCGATTGGCAAGGCGCTCGAGGCCGGCATCGCGCGCGACGCCGTCGTCGCCGCGTCCATCGCCCAGTCGCGCGGCCTGTGGGCGCTGCGCGAGCACATCCCGCTGGCCCAGGCGCAAGCGGGCAAGAACATCAAGCACGACATCTCGCTACCGGTCTCGCGCATGGCCGAATTCATCGCCGCCACCGACGCCGCGCTGGACGCCGCCTATCCGGGCGTGCAGGTGGTCTGCTTCGGCCACCTGGGCGACGGCAACCTGCACTACAACGTCGCCCCGCCGCCCGGCGTGGCGCACGGCGACTTCCTGGCGCAACAGGAACCCGTCAACCGCATCGTGCACGACCGCGTGGCCGCTTGCGGCGGTTCGATCTCGGCCGAACACGGCGTCGGCGCCCTCAAGCGCGACGAACTGCCGCGCTACAAGGCTCCGGTCGAACTGGCGCTGATGCGTGCGCTCAAGGCCGCGCTCGACCCGCTCGGCATCATGAACCCTGGCAAAATTCTTTGACCAGGAGACGATCCATGATCCGCAGCCATTTCATCATTTTCATCACGACCGCGCTGCTGGCCGGCGCGCCGGCCGCGGCCGCCCCCGTCTACAAGTGCACGCAGGGCGGCAAGGTCAGCTACGGCGACCGCCCCTGCGAACGGGGCGCCTCGATGGCGCTGCCGCCGCCCGCCGCCGGCGTCGACCCGGAAGGCAAGAACGCCGTGCCCGGCAACGATGCGCGCATACTGCTGGACCTCGAGAAGCAGCGCATCGCCAAGGAAAAGAATGCGCAGCGGGAGGACCGCGAACGGCAGCGCGCCGCCCGCGCCGCCGGCGCCCGGCGCAAGCAGTGCGACCGCCTGAAGCTGCGCCAGCGCTGGGCGGCCGAGGATGCCGCCAGGGCGCGCGGCGCCAGGGGCGAGGCGGCGCGGGTCAAGGCGAATCGCCAGGCCGAGGCGCTGGCGCTGGAATGCCCGATGTGAGCGCGCAGGGCCTCAATCCCCTCTGGCGCTGGCTGCTGCTGGGCGAATGGCGCGCGTACCCGATGCGCGCGCTGCTGGCCGTCGTCGCCATTGCCGTCGGCGTGGCGATGGGCTTCGCCATCCACCTGATCAACGCCGCCGCCTTCAACGAATTCTCCAGTGCCGTGCAGAGCCTGGCCGGCCAGGCCGACGTGCTGGTAGCCGGGCGCGAAGCCCAGTTCGACGAAGGCATCTATCCGCGCCTGGCCGCGCACGCCGGCGTCGCCGTCGCCTCGCCCGTGCTGGAAGTCGACGCCGCGGTACCGGCCGCCAGGGGCACGCTGAAGGTCATCGGCCTGGACGCCCTGCGCGCCGGCTTCATCGCGCCCGACCTGCTCGGGGTGCCGGCCGCCGACCGCCCGTTCGACATCCTGGCCGACGACGCGGTCTTCCTGTCGCCGGCGGCCCGGGCCTGGCTCGGCATCCGGGACACCGGCGCCGCCGGCACGCTGGTGCTGCGCGCCGGCACGGCCGACGTGACGCTGCGCGTGGCCGGCGCCGTCGTGCGCGCCCGCGCCGGCCAGCGCATCGCCGTGATGGACATCGGCGCCCTGCAGTGGCGCCTGGGCCAGCTGGGCAAGCTGTCGCGCATCGACCTGCGCCTGCGCGACGGCGTCGACCGCGCGGCCTTCGAGCGCGACCTGGCGGCCGAACTGGAACGCGACTTTCCCGGCCGCTTCACGGTGGCGCGCCCGAACGACGCCAACCAGGACAGCCGCAACGCCAACCTGAGCCGCGCCT
>DAMAFT010000054.1:0-12157 GCA_031995805.1 Massilia sp. | reverse complement strand
GCGGATGCTCATCAGCCATTCGTTGTCGCGCACGTTCTGGCCGGTCTTGCCCTGGGCGCCGGCGAGGGCGCTGCTGACGGTGTCGAGTTCGCCGAGCACGGCGTCCAGCATCTCGGTGGCCACGGCGGGATTGCTGCGGTAGGCCATCAGGGTGTGCTTCTGGCGCTCCAGTTCCTGCAGCAGGTCGGACTTGAGGTCGGCGCGGCCCGCCACTTCCAGCATGTCGAAGATCGTCGCCAGCGCGACATGGTGCTGCAGAGGGTGCTCCTGCTTGACAAAGAACTTGAACTTTTCGTACAGGTCCTCCAGCCGCAACAACGTGCGTATCCGCTCGTTGAAGGGGTATTCATAGACGATCAAAATGACATTCCTTTGAATGTGGGTATCCATCGCCGCGATGGGATACCAGGCTGGCGAGCAACCCCATGATTCTGAACCATGATGCAAAAAATTACAAACGCTCGTTCGGTGCCGCGGCCAGTTTTGCCGCATCCATCAGGTAGCGGGCGTGCAGCCGCTCGACCTGCGGCGCCAGCGTGTCGAGGCCGTCGTCGTTGAGGATCACGTCGTCGGCGGCTGCCAGGCGGACCGCGCGGCCGACCTGGGCCGCCATGATGGCGCGCACCTGGGCTTCGGGCAGGCCGTTCCTGGCCATCACGCGCGCCACTTGCACTTCCTCGGGACAGTCGATCGCCAGGATGCGCGCGACGCGCTCGCGCCAGCTGCCCGATTCGATCAGCAGCGGGACGACGAAGATGGTGTACGGGCCGGCGGCGACCAGCGCCGCGGCGGCCGTCGCTGCGCGGATGCGCGGGTGCAGGATGGCCTCGAGGCGTGCGCGCGCGCCGGGATCGGAAAACACCAGCGCGCGCATCCTGGCCCGGTCGAGCGCGCCGTCTGGCGTGGCGAACTCCGGGCCGAACCCGGCCAGCAGGGCGGGCATGGCGGCGCCGTGCGGGGCGGTGAGGGCGTGGGCGATCGCGTCGGTGTCGATGACCGTGGCGCCGCGCGCGGCGAACATGTCGGCCACGGTGGTCTTGCCGCAGCCGATGCCGCCCGTGAGTCCTACCGAGAACCGTGAAACCGTCGCGCCCTGCGTATCCATGCCATCCCTTCGGCCCGACCCGGCGTCACGGCAGCAGGAAGCCCTGCGCGTAGCGGGTGAGCGGTAATCCGTACAGGAGAGCGATCATACCAGCGCCGGCCAGGTAGGGGCCGAACGGGATCTTGTAGTCGCGCGAGCGGCCGGCGAACACGATCAGGCAGATGCCGACGACGGCGCCGACCGCCGAGGACAGGATGATGATGGTCGGCAGCATCGCCCAGCCCATCCAGGCCCCCAGCGCCGCCAGCAGCTTGAAGTCGCCGTAGCCCATGCCTTCCTTGCCGGTGACGAGCTTGAACAGCCAGTACACCGACCACAGCGCCAGGTAGCCGGCCATCGCGCCGATCACGGCGTCGTGCAGCGGGACGAAGGTGCCGTTCAGGTTGAGCAGCAGGCCCAGCCACAGCAGCGGGTAGTTGAGGTCGTCGGGGAGTTCCTTGATGTCGTAGTCGATCAGCGTCATGGCGATCAGCAGCCAGGCGAACACCATCGACCCGAGGCCGGCCCAGCCGCTGCCGAACTTCCACACCACCAGCGCCGACAGCGCCGCCGTCACCAGTTCCACGATGGGATAGCGCGCCGAGATCGGCGCCTTGCAGGCGCTGCACTTGCCGCGCAACACCAGCCAGCTGACCACCGGGATGTTTTCCAGCGCCGTGATGCCGTGGCCGCAATGCGGGCAGCGCGAGCGCGGCGTCATCAGGTTGAACTTGTCCTTGTATGGCAATTCCTTGCCTTCCCGGTCCGCCAGGTAATTGTCGATCTCGCGCTGCGTCATGATGGGCAGGCGGTGCACGACCACGTTCAGGAAGCTGCCGACCAGCAGGCCGAGCAGGCCGGCGACGAGGGTGACCGCCAGGGTGGCGGGGGCGGCGAACAACAGGGTATCCAGGGGCATGGGGAGGCGCGTGAAAGATGATTCTTGGAATCAACCATTGTAGGCGGAATCGATGCGCTTGCGGCGAAATCGCGGCTGCCAGGCGACAGTCCGGCAACGCGGGCGAATGATTGCGGATGACAGGAATAGGCAAGGAATCGAAAAGTACGTGCATGTCCTTCCACTTGCGGAAAAGTTAATCTGTTTTGTTCATTGATGCATCGGCGATAAAGAAATTCTATTTGGAAAGAATTTTCGTAAAGAAATTTTTCCGACTTAAGAACAACCCGTTATCGAAAAGGATGTCCGTCATGCCCATGACCATCACCATCAACGGCACGGAAAGGCCCTTGCCGGCCGACCCGCGCGTTTCCCTGCTGGACCTGCTGCGCGAACACCTGCACCTGTCCGGCGCCAAGAAAGGCTGCAACCAGGGCGCCTGCGGCGCCTGCACCGTGCTGGTCGACGGCCAGCGCATCCTGTCCTGCCTGGCCCTGGCCGTGCAATACGAAGGCCGCTCGGTGGTTTCCGTCGAGGGATTGAGCGCCGACGGCCACCTGCATCCGCTGCAGCAGGCCTTCGTCGAGCACGACGGCTTCCAGTGCGGCTACTGTACGCCGGGCCAGATCTGTTCGGCCATCGGCATGGAAGCCGAACTGCGGCGTGGCGTGCCCAGCTACGTCACCGAGGATGTGGCCGGCGACGCCATCGCACTGACCCAGGACGAACTGCGCGAACGCATGAGCGGCAACCTGTGCCGCTGCGGCGCCTACAACGGCATCGTCGCGGCCATCGCCGGGCACCACCAGGCCAAGGAGGCGCAATGACGCCGTTCACCTATGCGCGCGCCGCCGACGCGGCCGACGCCGTGCGCCGCGCCGCCCAGCCCGAGGCGACATACCTGGGCGGCGGCACCAACCTGGTCGACCTGCTGCGCGAGACCGTGGAACGGCCGGCCGCGCTGGTCGACGTCAGCGGCCTGTCCGGCGCCATCGAGGAGCGGCCCGACGGCAGCATCCTGGTCGGCGCAGCCGTCAAGAACACGGCGCTGGCCGAGCACCACGCGGTGCGCACCCGCTTCCCGCTGCTGTCGCGCGCGATCGTCGCCGGCGCGTCCGCCCAGATCCGCAACATGGCGACCGTCGGCGGCAACATCCTGCAGCGCACCCGCTGCAGCTATTTCTACGACGAGGACGGCGCGCGCTGCAACAAGCGCTCGCCCGGCCAGGGCTGCGACGCCATCGACGGCTTCAACCGCATGCATGCGATCCTGGGCGCGTCCGAGGCCTGCGTCGCGACGCATCCGTCCGACATGTGCGTGGCGCTGGCCGCGCTCGACGCCGTGGTGCACCTGCAGGGCGCGAACGGCACCCGCACGCTGGCCCTGAACGACTTGCACCGCCTGCCGGAAGACCATCCGGAACTGGACACCCTGCTGGCACCGGGAGAACTGATCACCGCCGTCGAGCTGCCGGCGCTGGCCTTCGGCGCGCGCTCGGCCTACCGCAAGGTGCGCGACCGTTCCAGCTATGCGTTCGCGCTGGTGTCGGTGGCGGCCGCCCTCGACGTGCGCGACGGCGTGATCCAGGACGTGCGCCTGGCCCTGGGCGGCGTGGCCCATAAACCGTGGCGCGCCTGGCGCGCCGAGGCCGCGCTGCGCGGCCGCCAGGCCAGCGAGGACCTGTTCCGCGCCGCCGCCGACGTCGAGCTGGCCGATGCCCGGCCGCTGCGCGACAACGCCTTCAAGGTCGCGCTGGCCCGCAACGCCATCGCCGCCACGCTGGCCGGCCTGGCCGCCGCCCCCGCACCCGCCAATGCCAACGGAGGACAATCATGACCATTCGCGACACCGCGCAGAAGGCGGCGCAGAAAGTGATGAAGAAGGCGGTCGAGGCGGTGCCGGACGGCTGGATGCCGGGCGGCCATCCCGATCCGCTGATCGAGCAGCGCGACGGCATCATCGGTACCCCGGTGTCGCGCCTGGACGGTCCGCTCAAGGTGATGGGACAGGCGCGCTTCGCCGCCGAAGTACGGATGGACCGCCTGGCCTATGCCGCGCTGCTGTACGCCACCGTGCCGAAGGGCCGCATCGCCACGCTCGACACCAGCCGCGCCGAGAGCGCGCCGGGCGTCGTGCTGGTGATGACCCACAAGAACGCCCCGAAGATGAAGCCGATGCCGCTGTTCATGACCGCGCCCAAGGCCGGCGGCGGCGACGCGCTGCCGATCTTCCAGGACGACGGCGTGCACTGGAACGGCCAGCCGGTCGCGCTGGTGCTGGCCGAGACCCAGGAACAGGCCGACCATGCGAAGTCGCTGATCCGCGTCACCTACCTCACCGAGGCCGCCGTCACCTCGCTGGACGCCGCGCGCGCCCGCGGCACGGAACCGGCCAGCTTCCAGGGCGAGCCGCTGAAGTTCGAGACCGGCGACGCCGAGGCGGCGCTGGCGCGCTCCAGCGTGCACGTCGACGCCGTCTACCGCACCCCGCGCCACAACCACAATGCGATCGAGCTGCACGCAGCCACCGTGGCCTGGAACGGCGACGCGCTGACGGTCCACGACGCCACCCAGGCGGTGGCGCACACGGCCTGGTCGCTGGCCCAGGTGTTCGGCATCCGCGAAGACCAGGTGCACGTCAGTTCCCCGTTCGTCGGCGGCGGCTTCGGCAGCAAGGCGCTGTGGCAGCACCAGGTGCTGGCCGCCGCCGCCTCCAAGCTGGCCGGGCGCCCGGTGCGCATGATGCTGTCGCGCGAGGGCGTGTACCGCGTCGTCGGCGGGCGCTCGCTGACCGAGCAGCGGGTCGCGATCGGCGCGCGTTCCGACGGCACGTTCGAGGCGCTGATCCACACGGGCCTGTCGGTGATGACCGAGCACAATGCCATGCCCGAGCCGTTCATCATGCCGGCCAAGTGCGTGTACGGGGCCGGCAGCTTCAAGCTGGGCGTCGAGACGACGACGATGGATGCGCTGTCGAACACCTTCATGCGCGCGCCGGGCGAGGCGGTCGGCACGTTCGCGCTGGAATGCGCGGTCGACGAGCTGGCCGAAAAACTCGCCATGGACCCGGTCGAACTGCGCCTGCGCAACGAGCCGGACAAGGATCCGGTGGAAGGCACGCCGTTCTCGTCGCGCCACCTGGTCGAGGCCTACCGCAGCGGCGCCGAACGCTTCGGCTGGAGCGCGCGCCAGGCGGCGCCCGGCCAGCGCCGCGACGGCGAGTGGCTGGTCGGCCTGGGCTGCGCCACCGCCACCTATCCCTACTACCGCATGCCGGGCGGCGCCGCGCGCATCCGGCTGGCGCGCGACGGCAGCGCCCACGTCGAGGTGGCGGCGCACGAGATGGGCATGGGCACGGCCACCACGCACGCGATGATCGCGGCGCAGCGCCTGGGCCTGCCGCTCGAGCGCATCAGCGTGGCCTACGGCGACTCGGCCTTCCCCGGCGTGATCCTGGCCGGCGGCTCGCAGCAGACGGCCTCGGTGGGCCATGCGGTCAAGGCGGCCTACGAGGAACTGGTCAAGCAGCTCCTGAAGCTGGCGCCGCAGGGTTCGCCGCTGGCGGGCCTGGCGCCGGAAGACGTGTGCTCGCGCGACGGCGGCCTGTGCAAGGTCGACGAGCCGCAGCGCTGCCTGAGCTACGCCGCGCTGCTCGACGCCGGCGGCAAGGGCGAGCTGACGGTCGAGGCCAGCGCGCCGCCGCCGCTCGAGACCCAGCACTGGTCGATGCACTCCTTCGGCGCCATCTTCTGCGAGGCGCGCGTCAACGCCGTCACGGGCGAGCCGCGCGTGACGCGCCTGCTGGGCTCCTTCGACTGCGGCCGCATCATCAACCCGAAGACGGCGGCGAGCCAGTTCCGCGGCGGGATGATCATGGGGATGGGGATGGCGCTGATGGAAGAGGCGCAGTTCGACGAGCGCACCGGCCGCATCATGAACCCGAGCCTGTCCGAGTACCACGTGCCGGTGCACCTGGACGTCCCGCACATCGACGTGATGTGGACCGACATCGCCGATCCGCACGCGCTGATGGGCGCGCGGGGCATCGGGGAAATCGGCATCACCGGGACCGGGGCGGCGATCGCGAACGCGATCTACAACGCCTGCGGGAAAAGGGTGAGGGAGCTGCCGATCACGCTCGACAAGCTGATGTAATACGTCGTCCCCGCGCAGGCGGGGGCGACGAGGCGGCGTTCAGTTGGACAGCACCGCCGTCCCCGCATCCGGCGCCGCCGTCCCCTCCATCACCAGCACCCGCTGCTCCTGCGGCCTGGCCTGCGCCGACCCGGCCTGGGCGAACGTGCGCACCGGCCCGATCATGGTGCCGTTGGCCATGCCCTTGGCGTCGGTGCGCAGGGCGCCGGCCTGCTGGCCGCCCAGGTAGACGGCGTACTGCGTGTCCGGCTTGAGCTTGAACACCGACACCTCGAGCGCATCGACCACGCCCAGCTGGCGCGCCACGACGAAGCCGCGCGCCGCGTCCGCGCCCGCTCCTGCGCGCGCCTTCAGCGGCACGTTGACCGAATCCTGGTTCACGCGCGGCACCAGGTTGGCGGCGCTGCCCGGCGCGGCCACGTTGGACAGGTAGACCAGCGCCTGCGGCGCCTGGCCGCCGCCCATCGTCGCGACGACCTTGTTGGTGGCGGTGTCGATCGCCTGCACGCCGTCGCCGTTTTCCAGGCCGACGTAGACGCGGCTGCCGTCGTCCGCCGTCCAGATCCCGTGCGGCAGGGCGCCGGTGGGGATGCTCGCCACCAGCTTCGCTTCCTTGCCGGTGGTGTAGACCTTGACCAGGTTCTCGCCGCCCACCGTCACGTAGGCCAGCACCTGGCCGCCCACCTTGGCGAACGCCAGGTGGTTGGTGATGAAGCCGGTGTCGATCACGCCCGTCACCTGCAGCGTGCGGGTATCGATGCGCGTGACCTTGCCCACGTCCTTGTGCGTCATCCACATCTCGTGGAAGTCCGGCGTGAACTGCAGAAAGGGCGAGAACGGGCTGACGACCGGGATGCTCTTGACGATCTTGCGGGTCTTGACGTCGATGACGTCGACCTGCGGCGTGAAGCTCGACACGGCGAAGGCCAGCTTGCCGTCCGGCGTGAACTGCACCATGCCGGGACCGACGGCCGTCTTGATGCGACCGGTCTCCCTGAAGGTGGCCGGATCGATCACCGAAATATAATCCTCGCCGCGCACGACGACCCAGGCTTCCTTGCCGTCGGCCGTGAAGAAACCTTCGTGCGGCGAGCGCCCGACGTAGGTCTTGCCCTTGACCTTGTTGGTGGCCGTGTCGATGAAGGTGACGGAATTCGAGCCGTTGGACACCACCAGCAGCGTCTTGTGGTCGGGCGAGAAGCCCATGCCGTGCACGTTGATCTCGCCGCGGTACAGGGGCGACAGCACGTCGGGACGCTGGTTGCCGAGGCGGATCTGGCCCAGCAGCTTGTCGGTCGACGGATCGAACACGGACACCGTGTTGGTGTTCTGGTCGGCCGTGTAGACGCGGTCCGCGGCCGCGGGCAGGGCCAGCGCCCCCTGGGCGGCGCCGAGGATGCCGGCGGCGGCGAGAAGACGCAGTGTGGTGGTCCTGGTAGGCTTCATTGTTTCTCCTTGTGGTCGGGGTGGCGCGCCAGCCAGGCGCGCATCACGTTGATCTCGTTCTGCTGCTCGGCGATGATGCCCAGCGCCAGGTTGCGCAATTCCGGGTCCTGCGTGTTCAGCAGTACGGCCTTGGCCATGTCGACCGCGCCCTGGTGGTGCGGCAGCATCATGGTCACGAAGTCGTGCCCGGGCTGGCCGTTCATCGGGGCGGCCGCCATGTCGCGGTCCATGATCGCCATCGCGTCGGCCATCAGCTTCCCGAACGGCCGGTCGCTGCTGGCGACGAAGGTTTTGGGGACGGCAGCGGCCGGTGCGGCCGGGGCGCTCATGTGGTGGTGCATGTCCTGCGCCCGGGCGGCGGGGGAAAGGCAAAGCGCCAGCAGGGCGGCGCGCAACAGCGTCATGGTGGTGTCCTCGGCAATGTGGGAATGCGGCCAGTCTAGGCAGCTGGTCCTGACGCGAAGGTGACGCACGGATGACAATCCGATGACAATCGCCTGTCCGTAATGTCATCCCCGCGGCGGGCCGATTGCGTCACAATGCGGGCAGGAGGATTGCATGCACATTCTGATCGTCGAAGACGAGCCCAAGACGGGCGACTACCTGCACAAGGGCCTGCGCGAATCGGGCTTCACGGGCGACCTGGCGCGCACCGGCCCGGACGGCCTGCACCTGGCGCTGGAAAACGAGTACGACCTGGTCGTGCTCGACGTAATGCTGCCCAAGATGGACGGCTGGACCGTCCTGCAAAAGCTGCGCGAGCGCAAGCAGACGCCGGTGCTGTTCCTGACGGCGCGCGACGAGATCCCCGACCGCGTGCGCGGCCTGGAGCTGGGCGCCGACGACTACCTGGTCAAGCCGTTCGCCTTCGCCGAGCTGCTGGCGCGCATCCGCACGCTGCTGCGGCGCGCACCGGCGCGCGAGCCCGAGGTGCTGAAGATCGCCGACCTCGAGATCGACGTGCTGCGCCACCGCGTTGGCCGCGCCGGCAACCGCATCGAGCTCACGCCCAAGGAATACGCGCTGCTGCAATTGCTGGCGCGGCGCCAGGGCGAGGTGCTGTCGCGCTCCCTGATCTCGTCCCAGGTATGGGACATGAACTTCGATTCCGACACCAACGTCGTCGACGTCGCCGTCAAGCGCCTGCGCGCCAAGGTCGACGACCCGTATCCGAAGAAGCTGATCCACACCGTGCGCGGCATGGGCTACCTGCTGGAGGAGCGCGATTGATGCGCATCCTGCGCGGCCCTCCCGTCTCCCTTGCGTTGCGCCTGGGCCTGTTGTTCGCGGCCGTCGCGGCGGCGGTGTTCGTGGCCGTCGGCGCCTACCTGTACCAGACGCTGTCCATGCAGATGGGCCGGCGCGACGACGTCGACCTGCTCAACAAGGCGGCGCTGGTGCGCGAACTGCTGCGCAGCCTGCCGCCGGACGAGCGCATGCCGGGCCAGCTGCAGGCGATTCTCGGCCGCGCCATCGGCCAGGACGGCGTGATGCTGGAAGTGGCGGCGGCCGACGGCCGCGTGCTGGCCAGCACCCTGGCGCCCGGACCACGCCCGCCGGCGCCGGGGCTGGCCACGGTGCCGCTGGGGCGCCCGCCGCAACGGGGCGACATCGCCAGCGTGCAGGATGCGCACAAGCCCGCGCGCGTGCTGGCGCTGCAGGCCGCCAACGGCGCGCCGGCGCCGCAGGTATTGCACGTGACGCTGGCGCGCGTCCGCTCCGACCGGCTGGCGATCCTCAGGCGCTACGCCTTCGACCTGCTCGGCGCGCTCGTCGCCGGCACGCTGCTGGCCACGCTGCTGGGCTTCGTGGCGGTGCGCCGCGGCCTGCGTCCGCTGCACGGCGTGATCGCCAAGGCCAACGACATCAATGCCCAGCGCCTGAACGCGCGCCTGGCGCTGGACGACGCGCCGCCCGAGCTGCGCGCGCTGGCAGTGTCCTTCAACGCCATGCTCGACCGCCTGGAAGAGGGCGTGCAGCGCCTGTCCGGCTTCGCCGCCGACCTGGCGCACGACATGCGCACGCCGGTAAACGCCCTGATGATGCAGACCCAGGTGGCGCTGGGCCGCGAGCGCCCACTCGAGGAATACCTGGCCCTGCTGGAGTCGAACCTGGAAGAATACGAGCGCCTGTCGCGCATGATCGAGAACACGCTGTTCCTGGCGCGCGCCGACAATGCGCAACTGGCGCTGCGCCGCGACCGCCTCGACGCGGGCGCGGAACTGGCGCACATCCGCGACTACTTCGAGATGCTGGCCGAGGACAAGGGCGTGCGGCTGGACATGGCGCCATTGCCGCCGCTGGCGCTGGACGCCGATCCGGTGCTGCTGCGCCGCGCCGTCAACAACCTGGTGTCGAACGCCATCGCGCACACGCCGCGCGGCGGCAGCGTGCGCCTCGACGCGCGCGCCGACGGCGAATGGCTCGACCTGTCCGTGTCGAACACGGGCGAGCCGATTCCCGAGGCGCACCGGACGCGCCTGTTCGAGCGCTACTACCGCGTGGATCCGGCGCGCGCCAGCGGCAGCTCCTCCGGGCTGGGCCTGGCCATCGTGCGCGCCATCATGCAGCTGCACGGCGGCAGCGCGCGGGTCGACAGCGCGCCCGGCGCGCACACCGTGTTCACGCTGCGGTTTCCTCGTCCGCCAGCGGCTTGAGCCCGGCCCCGGCGGCGCCGTCGAAGCAGCTGACCAGGTTGCGGCCGCGCCGCTTGCTCAGGTACATGGCGGCATCGGCCGCGTGCAGCAGCTCGCGCGTGCTGCCGCCGTGCTCGGGGAACAGGCCGATGCCGATGCTGGCCGAGACCGACAGCCGGTAGCCGCGGTAGTCGAACGGCGCGCTGGCCGCCGCGCAGGCCGCGGCCGCCACCCCTTCGAGTTCGGCATAGGTGGCGCCGGGCGCCGACAGCAGCGCGAACTCGTCGCCGCCCAGGCGGCCGACGCGCCAGCCGGGCGGCGCCAGCACGCGCAGGCGCCGCGCGAACTCGGCCAGCACCACGTTGCCGGCTTCGTGGCCGAACACGTCGTTGACCGGCTTGAAGCGGTCGAGGTCGACGTACAGCACGCCGAACGCATGCGCCGGCGCCTCTTGCCGGCACAGGCCGTCGAGCAGTTCGTGGAAGTGGCCGCGGTTGGCCAGGCCGGTCATCTCGTCGGTCTGGGCGCGCTGCCTGACGCGCTGCTGCTGCGCCATGCGCTCGACGGCCTGGGCGATCATGGCGGAGATCGACTCGGCCAGGCCGGGCAGCTTGGCGTCGGGCTGGCGCTGCAGCTCGCTGAAGAATTCCAGGACGCCGGGCCGCGCCAGGCGCTCGTCCGAGGCGACGAAGGTGACGGGGAAGAAGTAGGCCGACTGCAGCCCGCAGGCGCGCGCGACGCCGGCGCGCACCATGTCCGGATCGGCGCCGGCATCCTCGATCCAGCGCGCCTCGCCGTCGGCCCACACCGCGCCCACCAGGCCCTGGCCGGCGCGCATGGCCAGGCTGGTGCTGGCGTACCTGAACGGTTCGAGCGCGCGCCGCGGCGCATGCCAGGAATAGCGGCAGCGCAGCACGTCCTCGCCCGGCCCCGCCTCGAGCGCCCAGAACGCGCCCCATTCCCAGCCCAGTTCCTCGCACACCAGTTGCAGGATCTTGGCCACCCCTTCGTCCAGGCTGTCGGCGCCGACCAGGTAGCGGGTCAGCGCGAAATTGAAGCGTTCGCGCGCGGCGGCGTTCTTCGACTCGGTGATGTCGAGCAGGATGCCGGCGCTGACCGCGGCATCGACGGACACGACCTGCAGCCGCAGCCAGCGCAGGCGGTCGTGGCGCACGCGGAATTCGCAGGCGGACCCGATCCCGGTGTCGCCCGCAGCGATGCGTTCCATGGCGGCGCGCACGCCGGCGCGGTCTTCCGGGTCGACATCGCCCAGCGGCAGCCCGTGGCCGATGGGCGTGGCGGTACCGAGGAAACGCATGGCGACCTGGGACAGGGCCAGCGCGCCGCCGGCGCGCTCGAGCCACCAGCGGCCGAGCCCGGCGGCGCGATCGCCGTCATCGTCGCGCCGCGCCGCGGCCAGGGCGGCATCCCAGGAAACCGATGCCGGTAAAGAGTCCATCTCGAAAGTGTGTTTGTGCATGGATTGCTGCGAAAAGTTCGACGCGCACCAAATCCGGACATGTTATATCCGGTTTGCACCAGCCGGGGGCGCCGGGTCGGCGCAAACCCCGCCGCGGTCGCGCAAAAGGCGCTGGAATCCTGGTGACATGGTTTTTTGAGACGTATCAAAAAAGCCAAGCAAATTTTATGCCGAGCAATAACTTTTCATGATGGACTGCAGGTAATCCCCTGCTTCGGCCACGTTTCTGCATGGTCCTGTCACAGCGCGGCAGGGCGATCCGTCTTATCGGAAGACGGGCCGCACTTCAGCCGGCCGTCATATCCGAAAACGAAAGGACATCCATCATGAAACGCGAAATCTGGTCCCAGGTCTCTCCCGAAGGCGCCAAGGCACTGGGCGGCCTGCATCACTACGTTACCACCGGCACCGAACTGCCGCCGCAACTCATCCACCTGGTGTTCCTGCGGGTATCGCAA
>DAMAFT010000053.1:0-12183 GCA_031995805.1 Massilia sp. | reverse complement strand
CGTTCGACCTGGCCAACGCCGCCTACGACAACATCCGCATCTACCGCGACTTCAGGTTCGGCAACCTGCTGCACCTGGTGATGACCGACCAGCGCCTGTACCGCGACGACCACGTGGTGAGCGAAGCCGCCTACGCGCGGATGCTCCAGCACGACGCCGCGGGCGGCAACGACTCGGTCGGCGCGCGCTACTTCGTGCCGCAGCCGCTGCTGCAGCAGTTCGAGGCGCTCGATACCGCGGCGCTGGGCCGCGCCCCGGGCATCCTCGGCGCGACCCAGGCCCGCTGGTGGAAGGACACGATGAAGAACTCCGGCGCCACCTGGAAAGTGTGGGGCAACGAGGTCACGCTGAACCGCATGTGGGTCGACCTGCGCACCCAGGCGCCGGCGCCGTACGACCAGCTCTACATCGTCAACGCGGACGGCTGGGACGGTTTCCCGGCGCACCGCGCCGAGATGCTCGGCTACCTGGCGGCGCAGGGCATCGAGAACGTGGTCGCCATCACCGGCGACCTGCACGCCTTCCAGTGCGGCGTCGTGTACGACAACAACGACCCGGCCACGGGCAAGCCGGTCGCGGTGGATTTCGTCGGCGCCGGCATCAGCAGCTCGTCGTTCTACCAGTACCTGGCGGCCGGCGCTGGCGGCACGCCGCTGGCGCCGCTGGTGGCGACGCCGCAGGTGTTCGACGGCGTGATGCGCGCGCACAATCCGGCCTACGCCTACGTCGACCACGACGCCCAGGGCTATTCGGTGGCGACCGTCACCGCCGCGTCCTTCAGCGTGGTGTTCAACAAGGTCAAGCCGCTGAACGCCGACGGCAGCAAGCCGGCCGCGCCGCTGGCCAAGCGCACGCGCATCGTGCTGCAGGCCGGGTCGACGACGCCGGTGGTGACGGACAACGCGGCCTGAACCCACGTGGTCCCGGCCTTCGCCGGGACCACGTCGTGGCTTGCGGGCACATCGATCGCCCCGTTCATTTATCATTCGTATATACCGAATGACAGGAGAATGAATGGAGTCGATCGAAGTCGTCCTGGCGATGCTGCTCGCCGTCGTCGTCAGCGGCTGGCTGGCCCGCATGCTGCCCGTCGCGGTGCCGCTGCCGCTGATCCAGATCGCGTTCGGCGCGATCATCGAAGGCGTGTTCAGCCACGGCGTCGCGCTCGACCCCGACATCTTCTTCCTGCTGTTCCTGCCGCCGCTGCTGTTCCTGGACGGCTGGCGCATCCCCAAGGTCGGCCTGTTCCGCGACAAGGGCACGATCCTCGAACTGGCCCTGGGCCTGGTCGTGTTCACCGTGCTGGGCGCCGGTTTCCTGCTGCACTGGATGATCCCGGAAATGCCCCTGGCGGTGGCGTTCGCGCTGGCGGCGATCGTCGCGCCCACCGACCCGGTGGCGGTGTCCTCGATCACCAGCCGCATCCCGGTGCCGCCGCGCCTCATGCACATCATCGAGGGCGAGTCGTTGCTCAACGACGCCAGCGGCCTGGTGTGCTTCCGCTTTGCCGTGGCGGCGGCGCTGACCGGGCACTTCTCGCTGGCGCAGGCCGGCACCACCTTCCTGTGGGTGGCGCTGGGCGGGATCGCCGCCGGCGTCGCGGTGACCTGGGCGATCGCGCGCGTGCACGCCCTGCTGCTGCGCCGCTTCGGCGAGGACGACGGCATGCCGATCCTGGTCAACCTGCTGACCCCCTTCGGCGCCTACCTCGCCGCCGAACACCTGGGCGCCTCCGGCATCCTGGCGGCAGTCGCCGCCGGCATCACGATGAGCTACGTGGAGCTGGGCGGCTCGGCCACGCCGACCACGCGCATCCGCCGCAACGTGGTCTGGGACACGCTGCAGTTCACCCTGAACGGCGTGATGTTCGTGCTGCTGGGCGAACAGTTGCCGGACGTCGCGCGCGGCGCCCTGCATCCGGCCGGCGGCACGCCCTACGGCGGCTGGTGGCTGGCCGGCGTCACGCTGGCGTTCTGCGGCGCCCTGGTGCTGCTGCGCTTCGTCTGGGTCTGGGTATCGCTGCGCCTGACGCTGCTGAACCGGCGCCGCCTGGGCCAGCAGGTCTACGAACCGCGCATGCGCCTGATCATGGCGACCTCGTTCGCCGGCGTGCGCGGCGCGCTGACGATGGCCGGCGTGCTGACCCTGCCCCTGGTCCTGCCCGACGGTGCGCCGTTCCCGGCGCGCCACCTGGCGATCTTCCTGGCCGGCGCCGTGATCGTGGTGTCGCTGGTGCTGGCCAGCGTCATGCTGCCGCGCCTGCTGCGCGGGCTGGAACTGCCGGATTCCCCGCACGCGATGGGCGAGGAAGACCGCGCCCGCAACGCCGCCACGCTGGCCGCGCTGGCCGCCATCGAGCAGGAAGTCCAGCGCACCAAGGGCGCCGACCTGAGCGGCGCCGAGGGCACGCTGCACGCCGCCGCCGCCGCCCACGTGACGGGCCTGTACCGCCACCGCCTGCGCGAACCGAAGCCGGACGGCTCGCTGGCGGATGCGCACGCGGCCGAGCTGGCCGAGCGCGAATACCGCCTGGCGGGCCTGCGCGCCGAGCGCGACACGATCCTGCGCCTGGCGCGCCGCAACGAGATCTCGGACGAGACGGCGCGGCACCTGGTGCGCGAGATCGACCTGGTGGAGGCGCGCTACCGCTGAGGGCCATGGCGGACCGCGTGTCTGCACGATTCCCACCATCCATGTCACCGCTCCAACGTTAGTTCCCGTACAGTGCCCGCATGCCATCGGGGTAGACTCGGCACGAGCGCGCCCCCGGCGCTCGGATGCGTACGAGAAACGGATGCCCCATGCACAGCGAAGACCACCCCGCCGATCCCCCCGCCGCCGCCCGGGCGGCCGGCCTGCGCTACGTCCACGACGACCGCCCCGGCATCCGGCGCGAAGCGCGCAAGGGCGGCTTCCGCTACCTGGACGCGCAGGGCGGTCCGGTCGAGGACGACGCCACCCTCAAGCGCATCAGGTCGCTCGCGATCCCGCCGGCCTGGACCGACGTGTGGATCTGCGCGCAAGCCAACGGCCACCTGCAGGCGACGGGGCGCGATGCGCGCGGCCGCAAGCAGTACCGTTACCACCCGAAATGGCGCACGGTGCGCGACGAGGTCAAGTACGAGCGCATGATCAATTTCGGCCAGGCGCTGCCGCAGATCCGCAAGGAAGTCGAGCGCGCGCTGGCCCTGCCCGGCCTGCCGCGCGAAAAAGTGGTGGCGACCATCGTCCACCTGCTGGAAGCAACCATGATGCGTATCGGCAATGACGAATACGCGCGCGAGAACAAGTCCTACGGCCTGACCACGCTGCGCAACCGCCACGTCAGGATCGACGGCAGCGAGGTCGAATTCCGCTTCCGCGGCAAGAGCGGCGTCCACCACGACGTCAAGGTGCACGACCGGCGCCTGGCGCGCATCGTGCGCAGCACCCGCGACCTGCCGGGGCAGGACCTGTTCCAGTACCTGGACGAGGACGGCGAGCGCCACACGGTCGGCTCGGCCGACGTCAACGACTGGCTGCGCGCGGTCACGGGCGAGGACTACACGGCCAAGGATTTCCGCACCTGGTCGGGCACCGTGCTGGCCGCGCTGGCGCTGCGCGAATTCGAACAGTTCGATTCCGAGGCCCAGGCCAAGAAGAACGTCGTGCGCGCAATCGAATCGGTGGCCGAAAAGCTCGGCAATACGCCTTCCGTCTGCCGCAAGTGCTACGTGCATCCGGCGGTGCTCGACGCCTACCTCGACGGCACCATGCTCGAGGGCCTGCGCGCCCGCGCCGAGCAGAGCCTGGCGCAGGAGCTGCACGCGCTGCAGCCGGAGGAAGCGGCCGTGCTCGGGATGCTGCAGCACCGGCTGGCGCGGGATGCGGCGGCGGCGAAGGTGAAGACCGGCGCGACGGTGAAGGCCGGCGCGCGTCCGGACGCGCCGGAGCGGCGCCGCGCCGCCTGACCCCGCTCAGTCCGGCGAAATATCATGGTCGAACCGGAACAGGTTGTCCGGGTCGTCATGGCGCTTGACCTGCACCAGCCGCGCATGGTTCGCGCCGTACGCCTGGTGGATGCGCGCCCCTCGTCCTGGGTCGGGAAGTTGATGTAGACGCTGCCTGACGCGTGCGGCGCCGCGGCCGCGAAGACGTCGCGCGCCCAGGCCATGCAGCGCGCGTCGTCGGCCGCGTCGGCCCAGCGGCGGTGCACGTTCATCGCAAACTCGATGCAGCACCGGACCGTGCAGCGCGGCCCGGAAGCCGGCGACGAGTTCGCGGTTCATCGCGGTCATGGCGCTTCCCCGTGGGCGCGCGGCGCACGGGCGACGCTGCGGCGCAGCGCCACCGGCTGCCGTCATTGCAGCATGGGTGGCGCCGCGCGTTGTTCAAGCACGCCCATCAGAACGCCAGGCGCCCCTCGATGGAGTCGTCCAGCGTCTTGCCGATCAGCGCGCCGACCGCGACCTTGGCGCCCGCCACCACGCTGCCGTGCTTGTTGTCCCAGTAGTAGCCGGATTGGGGCGTGAACCGCACGACGGTGATGCGCGGGTCGTCCTCCCCTTCCGTGAACCAGGTCTTGAGGAGCGGGTTCCACAATTCCTTGATCATCGTGCGATCCTGCATGACCTCGGCGCGGCCTTCCAGCTCGAGGAAGCCGGCGTGCGCGCCGACCTGGAAATACAGCTTCACCGCCGGGTTGGCGGCCAGTTCGTGGTTCTTGTGGCTGTCGCTCGCGCTCAGGAACCACAGGTTGCCGGCATCGTCGGCCTGGCGCACGCTCATCGGGCGCACGCCGTTGGCGGCGCCGGTGGCGCCGGTGGTGCAGAAGAAGCAGGTCTCGGCGTCGTCGACCATGTCCTTGACGCGCTTGACGGCGTCCAGGCCGGACAGGTCGCGGCGGTTCTGCTCGGGTTGGTTGCGGTTGATGGAATCCATGGGTTTCTCCAGAAGTCGGGGCCGGATGGCCGATGCACCGACTGTACGGAAACCGGCGCCGCCCTTCTGTGCGCCGCTGAACCCAGCGCCGTCATCGTGCGCAGTTGCCGGCAATCCCGCCGGCCTGCACAGGGATGCTCAACCGTATAATGTGATTTTTGATTCAGAGAAACCTATGCGCGCTCAACGCGGGCCCACCCTGTCGCTGCGTCACCTGCTGATCCTGCTGACGGCGATCGGCCTGCTGCCGCTGGCGGCGCTCGGGATATGGAACCTGCATGCCGCCGGCGAGTACCGCCAGCGCGCCCAGGAGCGGGCGATGCTCGACCTGGCGCGCGCGCTGTCGAGCGCGGTGGATGCGGAGCTCGACGGCACCGTCGCCACCTTGGGCAGCATGGCGCGCAACCCGGCCCTGGCGGCCGGCGACGTGCGCGCCTTCTATGCGATCGCGCACGAGCAGGCCGAGGTCCAGTCCGAGTGGCTGGCCGTGATCCTGTCGGACGGCGACGGCCGCCCGCTGTTCCGTACCACCGCCCCCTTCGGCACGGCGCCGGCGCCCACCGCCGACATGGCCAGCCTGCAGCAGGCGCTGGCGCTGCGCCGCCCGGCGGTCGGCCGGATCGCGCGCGGCAAGGGCGGGCACCTGGCGGTGCCGGTGCGGGTGCCGGTCACCGACGGCGCCGGCCGGCTGTACGCGCTGACGGCGGTGGTGCGCCCCGACCGCATCATGCGCGTGATCGCGCGCCAGCGCGTGCCCGAGGGCTCGGTGATCTCGGTGCTGGACGGCACGGGCGCGATCGTGGCGCGCTCGCATCGCCATGCGGAGACGGTGGCCCGGCCGCCCAGCGTCTCGCTGGTGCGGCTGATGGAAGAAGGCGGCCCGGAAAACGTCGGCTCCACCGTCACGATGGAAGGCGACCGCGTGGTCAGCGCCTATACCCGCCTGTCGCACTACGGCTGGACGGTGGCGATCGGCGCGCCGCCGGCGCCGCTGCGCGCCGGCTTCGTCGACGGCTTCACGCTGTACGGGGCCGGCATCCTGCTGTCGCTGGCCGTGTGCATCGGCCTGGCGTCGTGGCTGGCGGCGCGCATCGTGCGCGGCATCGACCGGCTGCAGCGCGGTGCCGCGGCCCTCGGCGCCGGCGCCCCGGTGGCGATCGCGCCCTCGCGCATCCGCGAGATGGAACGCATCGGCCAGGCGCTGGAAGCGACGGCGCGCCAGCGCAACGCCCAGGAGGACGAGCGCTCGCGCCTGCTGGCCTCGCTGCGCCAGGCGCTGGAGCGCCAGGAGGACGCGCTGGCCCAGGCGCGCAGCGCCGGGCGCGCCAAGGACGAGTTCCTGGCCGTGCTGGGCCACGAACTGCGCAATCCGCTCAGCCCCATCGTCGCCTCGCTCGACCTGATGGACCTGCGCGACGACGCGTCGAGCCAGCGCGAACGCACGATCATGCGGCGCCAGGTGAGCCACATGAAACGCCTGGTCGACGACCTGCTGGACGTCTCGCGCATCGCCTCGGGCAAGCTGCAGGTGGAACTGCGCCCGCTCGACCTGGCCGACGTGGCACGCCAGACCGTGGCCGCCCTCCCCGGCCAGCCGATCGCCCTGGAGGCCCCGGACACGCTGTGGATCGACGGCGACGAGAACCGCCTGGCCCAGGTGCTGGGCAACCTGCTGTCGAACGCCGCCCGCTTCGGCAGCAGCGCGACCCGCGTCGTGCTGCGCGCCGACGGCGGACAGGCGTGGCTGAGCGTGCACGACAACGGCGCCGGCATGGCGCCGGAACTGCTGGCGCGCGTGTTCGAACCCTTCTACCAGGCGCCGCAGCCGCTGGCGCGCCATACGGGCGGCCTGGGCCTGGGCCTGGCGATCGTGCGCCGCATCGTCGACCTGCACGGCGGCCGCGTGACGGCGCACAGCGACGGTCCGGGCCGCGGCAGCCGCTTCGACGTCGTGCTGCCGCTGGCCAGCGCCGCGCCAGCCCCCGCGCCCGCGCCGGCGGCGCGGGACGAGGCGCCGCTGCGCGTGCTGCTGGTGGACGACAACGAGGATGCCGCTGCGACCGTCTGCGCCCTGCTGTCCGAGCTCGGCCACACGGTACGCGTGGCGCACACGGCCGGCCACGCGCTGGCGGCGGCGCGCGACTTCCGGCCGGACGTCGCGATCCTCGACATCGGCCTGCCGGACATGGACGGCTACGGACTGGCGGCGATCCTGCGCCGCAAGGAAGGCCGGCCGCTGCGCCTGGTGGCGCTGACGGGCTACGGCCAGAAATCGGACCTGGAACGCGCCCGCGCGGCGGGGTTCGACCTGCACCTGACCAAGCCGGCGACGCTGGACGACCTGCGGCGGGCGTTGCGGGTAGCGGCGCAAGCCTGAGAACCTGCGTAGGGTGCGCGGCCTACGGAACCATGGCCATCAGGTAGTGGTCGACCAGCAGCGCCGCGAACAGCAGCGCCAGGTACACGATCGACCAGGCGAACGCCTTGCGCGCCACCGCGTCGCTGTAGCGGCGATGCACCAGCCAGGCATGGCGCAGGAACACCGCGTTCAGCGCGGCGGCGGCGGCCAGGTAGATCCAGCCGCTCATGCCCACCATCCACGGCAGCGCGCCCGCCGCCGCCAGCGCGATGCTGTAGTACCAGACCATGCGGCCCGTGTAGTCCATGCCGTGCGTGACCGGCAGCATCGGCAGGCCGGACCGCTCGTAGTCCGCGCGCCGGTACATCGCCAGCGCCCAGAAGTGCGGCGGCGTCCACAGGAAGATCAGCAGCACCAGCAGCCAGGCCGGCAGCGGCACGCTGCCTGTCGCCGCGGCCCAGCCCAGCGCCGGCGGCATGGCGCCGGCGAAGCCGCCGATCACGATGTTCTGCGAGGTGTTCGGCTTGAGCAGGAGGGTGTAGACGAAGGCGTAGCCGACGAAGGTGCCGAGCGTCAGCCACATCGTCAGCGGATTGACCTTGAAGTACAGCAGCGCCATGCCGCCCGCGCCGAACAGCGCCGACAGCAGCACGGTGCGCGCGCGCGTGATCTCGCCGCGCGCGCTGGGACGGCGCGCCGTGCGCGCCATGCGCGCGTCGACCTCGGCCTCGAGCAGGCAGTTGACGGCGAAGGCGGCGCTGGCCAGCAGCCAGATGCCGGCGCCGCTCCACAGCAGCACGCCCCAGCCGGGAAAGCCTTCGGTGGCCAGCAGGCTGCCGATCAGGCCGCAGAACACCGTCATCTGGGTAATGCGCGGCTTGGTCAGCCGGTAGTACTGGGACAGCGTGCCCATGGCCGGCGCCAGCACGGCGCCGCCGGGAAGCGCGACCGGCTCGGCCGGCGCGCGGAATTTTGCTTCGACATTCGACATGGTGATCCACAAACCGTAAAAGAACCGCGCCGCACGGGCGACAGGGATGAGGCCCGGGCGGGCGGCGTCAGGCGCGTGCGCGCGCCAGTTCCGTCTTCAACTGCAGCAGCGTCGGCGTGACCAGCGGCAGGAAGTCCGCCTCGCGCCGGCGCCGCGCCCAGCCGCCGTCGTGCCCGCGCAGCCAGGCCCGTCCGCCCAGCGCCTGCAGTTCGATGCGCGCCGCGGCATCCGCCAGCTCGACCATCTCCACGCGCCGCGCCAACAGCGCCGGCGGCTGCATGCGCAGGGCGCCGCCGGCGCCGCCATCGAGACCATCGACCAGCGCCCGCAGCGCGGCGTCGATCCGCGCGCCCAGCGCCGCGGCCTCCTGCGCCAGCAGCGGATGGGCGCCGCCCGGCGCGCGCGCCGCCGCGTCCAGGCAGGCGCGCGCCAGTCCCAGGCCCAGCCCGCACTGCATGCCGACGAAGGCCGGCCGCACGGCCGGCAGCAGCGCCTTGGCCTGCGCATGCAGCAACCATTCGTCGCCAAGCACGACGCCGCCGAGTTGCAGCGCCGCCGTATTGGTTGCGCGTAGTCCGAGCAGGTCGAGGTCCGGCGTGCGCGCCACGCCGGGCGCATCGTGCGGCACCGCGAACAGGGCCGCGCCGCCGTCGGCGCCGGCGGCCGCGACCAGGACGACGAAGCCGCCGTCCGCGGCGCGCAGGTTGGTGGCCCAGGCCACGGCGCCGTCCAGGCGCATGGCGCCGTCCTGCGCCTGGACGGCGCCGTCCTGCGCCACGCAGCGCACGTGCAGGCGGTCCAGGCCGCCCAGGAATTTCATCGCGTTCGACAGGCCGGGCGCGCCGGCCAGGCGCCCGTCGAGGAGCGGCGGCACCAGCCGCGCGGCCAGCGCGCGGTTCGGTCCCGCCAGCAGGCATGCGACGACGGCGCGCTGCGCCCAGTAGACGAAGGCGGCGGCCAGCGAATGCGCCGCGAGCGCGGCGACGGTCGCCACGGCGGCGCCCGTGCCGGCGCCGTCGCCGCCGTGCTCGCGCGCCACGCCGGCGCGGAACAGGGCGGCCGCGGCGAGGCGCGCATGCAGTTCGCCGGCCAGTGCGGCGTCGCTATCGAGGGCGTCCGCGTGCTCGTCGAGCCAGCGGACCAGGGATTCGTCCAGGGTCGTCGTCATGGGGTACCTTGTCCTGCCGCCGCCCGTCCATCGCGGCCGCATCAGGGCCGCATCAGGGCCGCAGCGGGGCGCCGGACAGCGCAAGGACCGCATGCTAACGGAAAACAAGGTCCGGACATGCGGGCAAATTGTCCCAGTTGAATGGACGACAAGGCATCATCCCATGCGGATCGGCCGACAAATGTTGTTAATTTACAACAAATGTCGAACGTTCAGATGTGCTGGTCGAACACCTGGCGCAGGTAGGCGATGAAGGTCTCGTCGGTGCTGAAGCCCTTGCCCGGGCTGTCGGACAGCTTGGCCACCGGCTGGCCGTTGCAGCGCGTGAGCTTCATGACGATGTTCAGCGGCGCGAACTGGGTATCGTTGGTCAGCTTGGTGCCGATGCCGAAGCCGGTCAGCACGCGGTCGGCGAAGTGGCGGTACAGTTCGAGCGCCTTCGGCACGGTCAGCGCATCGGAAAATACCAGGCGCTTGGTGCGCGCATCGATGCGCAGCCTGGCGTAGTGCGCCAGCGCCTTCTCGCCCCACTCCACCGGGTCGCCCGAATCGTGGCGCAGGCCGTCGAACAGCTTGGCGAAGTACAGGTCGAAGTCGCGCAGGAAGGCGTCCATGCCGACCACGTCGGTCAACGCGGTGCCGAGGTCGCCGCGGTATTCCTGCACCCAGTCTTCCAGCGCCTTCTTCTGGAAATCGCGCAGGCGCACGTCGAAGGACTGGAAGGCCTGCATGTATTCATGCGCCATCGTGCCGATCGGGACGATGTTGAATTTCCTGGCGAGGTAGACGTTGGAGGTGCCCTTGAAGAATTGCGGGATCTCGCGCACGAGCGTGGCCACCACTTCCTCGTGCCAGTCGCCGGAAAAACGGCGGCGCACGCCGAAGTCGGAGAACTCGAACGGGTGCATGCGCTTCGGCTCGGCCTCGAAGGCGCGCAGCTCGTCGATCTTCTGCTGCAGGCGCACGCGCGCTTCCGCCAGCGCCGCCTGCTGGTCGAAGCGGCGGAAGTACAGCTCGTTGACGATGTAGAGCACGAAGATCTCGAAGCCCATCACGTGCACGATCGGGCCGCTGGCATGGATGCGCAGGTGCGGGCCGTCGGTCTCGACCTGGATGAACTTGCGCTGGAAGCGGAACAGCGTCAGGAAGTCGGCGAAGTCGCTTTTGATGTAGCGTAGCGTGCGCAGGTAGTCCACCTCGTCCTCGGTGAACGTCATCGTGCACAGGTGGTCCAGCTCGCGCTCGATCTCGTCCTTCAGCTCGGCCAGCGGATAGGCCGGCGTGTTGCGGCACCTGAACTCGTATTCGCCGACGGCGTTCGGGTGCATGTGCAGCAGGGCCTGCCACATCGTGAATTTGTAGAGATCGGTTTCGAGCAGGCTGCGGACGACGGGTTTCATGGGTGCGTATCTGGATGCGTATCGTGGTTGTTGTCGATGCCGCGCCCGGCCTGCGGATCGCCGCCGGGCGCATGGCCACATCTTACGCCAGCGGCAACATTCCCGCTTCAGGCCTTGCGCTTGCGCTTCTTCGGCGCCAGCATGGTGCCGTTGCATTCGGGCGTGCCGCAGCGGCAGGCGAACAGGCGTTTCAGCGCCGGCGTGTGGCGCTCGTCGTAGATCAGCGCGTAGTTGTAGTTGAGCTCTTCGCCTTCGTCGATGTCGCGCAGCGCGTGGATGTACACGCGGCCCGCGTCCTCGTAGGCCTCGCAGTTCGGGCCGCAGGCGTGGTTGATCCAGCGCGCGTCGTTGCCGCGCCGGCCGCCGTCGATCACGCGCCCGTCCGCCAGGCTGAAATAGAAGGTGTGGTTGACGGGGCCGCCGCTCTCGGCCGCGCGCTGCGTGGCCTGGTCCCAGGAAATGCGCTCGCCCCGGTATTCGATGATGCGCTCGCCCGCGCCGATCGGGCGCAGGGCGAACACGCCACGGCCGTGGACGGGGGATTGGCGGACTTCGTAGGGTGCGGACGGCTGGGCGGACGAATTCATCGGGATCGTGGAGGCGAGTTGGCGGACGTCTCCATTATCGTCCGTTTCCCGCGCGCCGTGCCGCACTCTATGCCGGAAAATCCTCCTCCCGGTATTCCTCGCCCATCCCCTGCCCCGCCGCCTCCGCGCGCCGCAACTCGACCCGCCGGATCTTGCCCGAAATGGTCTTGGGCAGCTCGGCGAACGCGATGCGGCGGATCCGCTTGTAGGGCGAGAGCCGTGCGCGCGCGAAGGCGAACAGCGCGCCGGCCAGCGCGCGCGACGGTTCCACGCCGGGACGCAGCGTCACGAACGCCTTCGGCACCGACAGGCGCAGCGGATCGGGACTCGGCACGATCGCCGCTTCCAGCACGTCCGGGTGCTCGACCAGCACGCTTTCCAGCTCGAAGGGGCTGATGCGGTAGTCGGACGACTTGAACACGTCGTCGTTGCGGCCCACGTAGAAATAATAGCCGTCGGCGTCGACCAGCGCCGTGTCGCCCGTGTGGTAGTGGCCGGCGCGCATCACGTCGGCCGTCTTGGCCGCGTCGCCCTCGTAGCACAGCATCAGGCCCAGCGGCGCCGGGTCGAGTGCGATGGCGATCTCGCCTTCCTGCGCCGGGCGGTCGTCCAGGTCGAGCAGCGCGATCCGGAAGCCCGGCAGCGGCCGGCCCATCGACCCCGGCTTGACCGGCTGGCCAGGCGGATTGCCGATCTGGCAGGAGGTCTCGGACTGGCCGAAGCCGTCGCGGATGCGGATGCCCCAGGCACGCTCGACC
>DAMAFT010000052.1:0-12185 GCA_031995805.1 Massilia sp. | reverse complement strand
TTGTCGCAGCTTGCCGCCACTACCCAGGTCGACCTGACCCGCGTGACCGAGCAGCATGTGCAGGAAACGTCGCGCACCGCGCGCGCGCTGGCCGACGACGTGACCCGCGCCACGGTCGCGGAGACCGGCGAGCGCCTGCGCAAGCAGGAAGACGTCATCCAGAAATCGCGCGATGCCTTCAAGCAGGAGGCCGAGCGCGCAGCCAAGGCCGGCGCCCAGTTCCAGGGCAACCTGCAAAGTGCCGCCGACGAGGCAAGCGGCAAGCTCGACGGCCGTGACGGCCCGCTGGGCACCATGCAGGGCCACGCCCAGGCCGGCGGCCGGACGCCGTCCCCGGCACGCTGATCCCACGCTCCACGCCCCACGCCGCGCGCGTGGGGCCGCTCCTGCGGCGGCGGCGACCATGCGGTCCCGCCGCCGCTTCCGTCTACGGAGACCGTGGATCATCCCACCAAGGAACCGCACATGTTCAATTCTGTTTTCGATGCGTGGTCATCGTTCCCTTTCCCCTGGGGCGGCGCGCCCGTCGATGCCGGCGAGCGCAGCCGGTTCACGCGCGGATGCCATGACGACGGCGGACGCCGGCTCCCCTACCTCCTGTTCGTCCCGGGCGGCGCGCGCGAGCGGCCGATGCCCCTGATCGTCATGCTGCACGGTTGCGGCCAGGACGCCGCCGACTTCGCCCTCGGCACCGGCATGAACGCCCTGGCCGAACGCCACGGATGCCTGGTCCTCTATCCCGAACAGCCCTGCGGCGCGCACTGGAACAGGTGCTGGAACTGGTACGACGGCGCCCACCACGAGCGCGGCGCGGGCGAGCCGGCGCTGATCGCGGGCCTGACCCGGCGCATCATGGCCGAGCATGCGGTCGACCCGAAGCGCGTCGCGGTGGCCGGCCTGTCCGCGGGCGGCGCCATGGCGGTCATCCTGGGACGTACCCATCCCGACCTGTTCAGCGCGGTCGGCTCCCATTCCGGCATGGCGCATGGCAGCGCGACCAGCGGCACCGACGCGCTGCTCGTGATGCGCGACGGGCCCGGCCGGTCCACGCCGGCGCCGCCCGGCCGGCACGCCGGCGTGCCCGTCATCGTCTTCCACGGCGACGCCGACGCCACGGTCCATCGCACCAACAGCAGCGGCGTGGTGCGCCAGTCCCTCGAGGGCCGCGCGGCGCGCGGACAGGGTGCCGCCGTCTCGATGGTGGAGGAGACGGGCTGCGCCGGCGGGCGCAGGTTCACCCGGCAGGTCCACCACGAGAGCACGGGCGGCGTACTGGCCGAGCAATGGATCGTGCACGGCACGGGCCACGCCTGGTCCGGCGGCGACCTGCGCGGCAGCTACACCGATACGCGCGGCCCCAGCGCCAGCGAAGAGATGCTGCGCTTCTTCATCGATCGTCCGTCCGCCTGACGGGCGGCGTGCCCGCGGGCGCCGGCGACGGGCGCAGTCACGCGACGTAGCGCAGGACGGCAACGTAATGGCAGATGCCGCCGCCGAGGACGAACAAATGCCAGATGCCGTGGCCATGGCGTACCTTGTGGTCGGTGGCGTAGAAGGCGATGCCGACCGTGTAGAACAGGCCGCCCGCCGCCAGCCATCCGAAGCCGCTCCAACCCAGGGCCGCAATCAGGGGCCGGATCCCGACCAGCGCGAGCCATCCCATCAGCACGTAAATGAAGAGCGACAAGCCGCGCGCGCCCCTGGCGTACCAGATTTCCTGGGCGATGCCAAGCAGCGCCAGCGCCCAGACGACACCGAACATCGACCAGCCCCAGGGGCCGCGCAGTGTCACGAGCGTGAATGGCGTATAGCTTCCCGCGATGAGAAGGTAGATCGCGCAATGGTCCATCTTGCGCAGCACGTCCTTGGCCACGCCGCGAACGCCGTGGTACAGGCTCGACGTGAGATAGAGCGCCAGTTGCATGGTGGCGTAGATGCTGAGGCTGGTGATCTTCCACGGATCGCCCTCGCGCGCCGCCGCGACGACCAGCACGACGCCGCCGACCGCCGCCAGGCACGCGCCGACGGCATGGGTGATGCTGTTGAAGCGTTCGCCATGGTACATGGGCCACCGTCCTTTCACAGGGGGCCTTGGCCGGGCCGCACGCGTCCATCATAGTCCGGATCGGGATGGCGGGCGTTCCGGCATGCGCTCACGCCCCGCCGTCCGGGCCGAACCGGCGAAACCCGGGCCGCCCGCACAGGCGCCCGTAGTAGCCGGCGACCGCCGGACAGGGCGGCCGTTCCAGCGGCGCGGCGATCCAGCGGTGCACCGACAGGCCCAGCACCACGTCCGCCAGCGTGAAGCGCTCGCCCAGCACGTAGGGGCCGGCCGCGGCGAGCTGCTGCCCGAGGATGCCGATGTGGCGGTTCCAGTCGGCGACGCTGGCGGCGATCCGGTCGGGATCGCGATGCGCCGCGCTGCCGCGCACGAGGCCCATGAAGGCATAGCGCCAGGCATTGTTCAGTTCCGTCGCCTGCCAGTCCATCCATTGCTCGACCCGGGCGCGCGCCCCGGGTTCGGCGGGCAGCAGGTCGGCGGCCTGCATCTTGTTGCACAGGTAGCGGCAGATCGTGTTCGATTCCCACAGGACGAAGCCGTCGTCGACGATGACGGGCACCAGCGCGTTCGGATTCAGCGCGACGAATTCCGGCAGCGCCGTGGAGCGAAAGCCCGCGCCCCAGTCTTCGCGCCTGAACTCGATGCCGAGTTCGACGCAGGTCCACAGCACCTTGCGCACGTTGATCGAGCTTGCCTTGCCGAGGATTGTCACCATGGATGCTCCCGTTCCACATGCTACATGCCATGGACCAGGATCCGGCCCTCGAGGTAGAACACGCAACTGCCTTCGAGCTCGACGCGGTCGCCGGCCACCCGGCAGACGATCTCGCCGCCGCGGCGCGAGGCCTGGAACGCCCGCAGCACGGGTTTGTCCAGGCGACCTGCCCAGTAGGGCGCCAGCGCGCAGTGCGCGCCGCCCGTGACCGGGTCTTCCGGAATGCCCTTGGCGGGCGCGAAGTAGCGGCTGACGAAGTCGTAGGGTGCCTCATGCGCGGCGTCGCCGGGCGCCGTCACCACGACGCCGCTGCGGTCGAACCGCGCGATCGCGTCCAGGTCCGGCGCCAGGTCGCGCACGGACTGCGCGTCGCGCAGCAGCACGATGTAATTGAAGCCATCGTCGAGCGTCTCGACCGGCGTGGCGCCGAGGATGGCGGCCAGCCCCGGCGGCGGCGCTGCGGGCAGCGGCCGGTGCAGCGGGAAGTCCATCACGTATGCCGCGCCCTGGCGCCGCACCGCCAGCGGGCCGCTGGCCGAGTCGAACACGACCTCGGCCCGGCCGGGCTCGAGCTTTTCCATCACCACCGCCGAACTGGCCAGCGTCGCGTGGCCGCACAGGGGCACCTCGATGGTGGGCGTAAACCAGCGCAGCCGGTAGCGGCCATCGTCCGGCACCAGGAATGCCGTCTCGGGCAGGTTGTTTTCGGCGGCGATGTCGTGCAACAGGGCGTCGTCCGGAAAATGGGGCAGGACGACCACGGCGGCCGGGTTGCCCGCGAACTGGCGGCCGGCGAACGCATCGACCTGGTAGATGGGAAAGGACATCGGCAAACGATTCAAGGCGCTTCTCCTTCGTATCGGACGGATCGTGAAAAGATCATAGCGATTGACACAGTTTTGGTAAACCAATAAAGTGTCACGATACACTTCTGGAAACCACATGCGCCTGCGTTCGCCCTGGACACCGTACTTGAGCGACCGGTTCGTCCTGCCGGCCGACCGCCTCGTGGGGGCGCTCGCGGACGACATCCTGCAGGGCCGGCTCGATGGCGGCGCCCGCCTGCCGGCGCACCGCGACCTCGCCGACCGGCTCGGCATCGGCGTGGGCACCGTCACCAAGGCCTACGCGATCCTCGAACGGCGCGGTCTGGTGCGCACGGTCAAGGGCGGCGGCACGTTCGTGGCCCTGACGCAGTCCAGGACGGGGGAGGTCATCGACCTGTCGCGCAACGTGCCGCCCGCCGCGCTGACGGAACGCCTGCTGGCGCGCACGCTCGCGGCATTGTCCAGGCGCGTCGACGCCGGCTTCTTCAACGACTATCCGCCGCTCGGCGGCCATGCCGAGCACCGGCGCCTGCTGGCGCGCTGGTTCGCATCGATCGGCATGCAGGCCGATCCCGACCTGCTGCTGCTCACCAGCGGCGCGCGCCACGCGCTGTCGCTCGCGTTTTCCATCGCCTGCGGCAAGGGCGGCACGCTGGTGACGGAGATGCAGACCTACCCGGGCGCGCTGGCGCTGGCCCGCTACCATGGGCTGGAGGTGGTGGGCGTGCCGCTGGATGGCGAGGGCATCCTGCCGGACGCGCTCGACGCTACGCTGCGCGCCTTGCACGGCAAGCGCGCAGCACTCTGCGTGACGCCCACGATGCACAATCCGACGACGGCGACGATGTCGCGGTCCCGGCGCGAGGCCGTCGTGGCCGTGTGCCGGGCGCACGACATCGAGATCGTGGAAGACGATGTGTACAACCTGGGCATCGATGCGCAGTCGCTCCCGCTGGCGATGCTGGCGCCGGAGCGGACCTTCTATGCGAACAGCCTGGCCAAGAGCCTGAATCCGACCCTGGGCATCGGCGGCCTGGTGGTGCCGCGGGCGGCGCTGGCGCGGGCCGAAAGCATGATCAGGGCCACGTCGATCCTGGTCTCGCCGCTCAGCTGCGCCGTGATGGAACAATGGCTGCTCGACGGCACGGCCGAGGACGTGCGCGCCGCGATCCGCGCCGAGTCGGCGCGGCGCGTGGCGCTCGCCGCGGCGGCGCTGGCCGGCAGGGCGCGGGTGCCCGGTCATCCCGGCCACCACCTGTGGATGCCGATGGCGCTGGACGACGCCCTGCGCCTGCAGGAAGAAGCGGCGACGTTCGGCATCCTGCTGACCCCGCCCGCCGCCACCGCCACCGATCCGGCATCCCGGGACAGCGGCATCCGCATCTGCACCGGCGCCGTCTCCCCGGCCGACCTGGCGTCGGCCGTGACGACGATCGCGCGCCTGCGCCACGACGCCGCGGCTGACGTGGATAAGGCGGACGCGGCGCTATCCTGAACCCGCGCCGGCGGGCCGGGCCCGGCCCATCAACTCCCCGAACAGCAGCGCGAGCGCGGACACCGTGTCCAGCCCCGCGCCGTCGCGCCGTCCGGACGGTATCTCGCGCAGCAGGCGCCCGGCATGGGCATGGCCGGCTTCCGCGAGCCGGTCCGCCTGCGCCGCCAGGCGCGCACGCAGCGCGGGCGGCAGGTGCCGCAGGCCCTGGCGCAGGGCCTGTCCCAGCAGGTCCGCCGATGCGCGCAGCAACGCGTCGCCTGCGCCGGTTTCCAGCGGCATCTCGCGCAGCCGCAGCGCCTGCGGCGCGGCCGGCTCCAGCGCCAGGACCACGGCGCGCCGTTCCGCCAGCAGGCTGGCCGGGTGCATGACCACGGCGCCGCCCTCGCGCCGGACCGGGCCGGCGAGCGCGCGCAGCGCGCCCCATTCGCCTTCCAGGGCGCGGGCGAACGCATCGACCGCACCCGGTGTCAAGCCCTGGTAGGCCAGGCGCGCATGCAGCACGTTCCCGTCCGCGTCGCGCCAGCGCGCGGACAACAGTTGCCGTGCGCCGTCCCAGGCCCAGCCCTCCGGCGCCAGGCCGGCCACGCCCACCACGTGCCAGTTGCCGGCCGCCTCGCCCGGGCGGATGCCGGCCGGCGGCTGCCCGCCCATGTGCCGCAGCAGCGCGGGCAGGGTGTCGAACCTGAGCGGCGCGCGCAGGTCGTCCCAGGCTTTCGGCGACAGCGCCAGCACGCTCGTCTGCCTGGCCTGCGCCCCGAGTTCCACGTTGCCGTTGGCGCGCCGGCTGGCGGCCCGCGTCACCACCTGTCCCGCCGCCAGCAGGCGCAGCGGCTGGCCGGCGACGCGCCGGTTCAGCAGCCTGGCGCCGGCGTCCGCGTCTTGCGCGGCTTCCTCCTCGCCCCCGGTGCGCGGCCAGGCGCGTTCGAGGACGCAGGCGGCCTGGGTGTCGGGGTCGGCGAACACGATGCGCGCACCCTCGTCGACGTCGTCGCGCCAGCACGTCGCACCCAGCGACACCAGGCGCAGCTGGTCGAGCGCCACTTCGCCCTGCTGGCCGATCCCCAGGATCCGGCTGGCGGGCAGGCGGGCGCCTGGCCTGCCGTCGGCATGCGCCGCGCCCTCCAGGCGCAGGTACAGCCGCGCGGCGGCCTGCACCAGGTCGTCGATGCCGAAGCGGTTCGAACGGCGCGCCAGCGCCTGCAGGATGTCCCATGCCGTGCCGAGTTCCTCGTTCACCCAGGTCCAGCCCAGCGCCGCCAGGTCCGCCCGCAAGGCCTCGTGGCGGGCTTCCAGGGCGGGCAGGGGCTGCGAAGCGCCTTCGCGCCACAGCGACCACAGCCAGTCCCGCGCCTGCGCGCGGACCCGCACGGCGGCCTCCGTCTCCATCAGCCGGTCCGGCGCCTCGACCGGCGCCACGCCGGACGGGTGGACCTCCAGCGTGACGTCGGCGGCGCCGGGACTGGCGTGCGCCGCCTGCCGGCAGGCCCATACGGCCAGGACGACGTGGGCGCAGCCGCCGCCCTGGCGGCAGTCGCAGCGCGCCAGCGCCAGGCTGGTGCCGGAAAAGAAGCGCACCTGGTTCATCGGCAGGGACACGGACGGGACGCTGCCCGCGGCGCCTCCCAGCGCCACGGTGGCGACCGGCCGCTCGAGGGCGAGCCGGCGCGCCTGCTCGATCGCCTGCGGGGCGACCGCCGCGGCGAGCGCGGCGTCGTCGAAACTCGCCGGGCTCCAGCCGGCCGGCGCTGGGTCCGGGGCCGCGCCGGGCAGCGCTCCGGCGGCAACCGCATCGGCGGGGGCGCCGGCCTGGCCGGCCTGGTAGGCCAGCACCAGCACGACGCGATGCCGGCACATGCCGCCGGCGCTGCAACTGCAGTCGGCGTCGCGCAGCGCGGCGCCCGGCCCCATGCTGGTGTGCACGCCGTCGTCGAACTCGGCGTGCACGGTGCCGTCGGGATCCTGGCGCAAGCGGGGCAGGGCGCCCGCGGCGACGTCCTTCTGCGCTCGCTTGACGAAGCCGGGGTTGGCCAGCGCGGCCAGGGCGTCCGGGCCCAGTTCCAGCAGGTCGGTGCGCGGCGCCGTCATGCCTGCAGGGTCTCGGCCAGCCAGGCGGCCAGCGCGCCCGGCGTCATCGCGCCCACCCTGGCGCCGGCGGCGACCAGGCGCTGCGCCATCGCGCGGTCGTAGGCCGGGTCGGCCCGGCTGTCGAGCGCGGCGAGGCCCAGCACCTTCGTGCCCGCCGCGACCAGCGCCTTGACCCGCGCCACCAGTTCGTATTCGCTGCCGCCCTCGTGGAAATCGCTGACCAGCACCACCACGCTGCGCGCCGGATTGGCGACCAGGCCCTGGGCGTAGCCGACCGCCCGGGCGATGTCGGTGCCGCCGCCCAGCTGCACCTTCATCAGGAGCTCGACCGGGTCGGCGACGTCGGACGTCAGGTCGACCACGGCGGTGTCGAAGGCGACCAGGCGCGTGCGCATGCCCGGCAGGTTCCACAGGCAGGCCGCCATCACGGCGCTGTGGATCACCGAATCGACCATCGAGCCGCTCTGGTCGATCAGCAGGATCACGTCCCAGGGTTGGGCGTGGCGCCGGCTGCGGCTCATGAACACGGGACGCTCCACGTACAGGCGGCGGCGCTGCGGGTCCCAGCGCTGCAGGTTGGCGCCGATCGTGCGCTTGAAATCGAAGTTGCTGGCCACCTGCACGCGGCTGCGGCGGCGCCGGTCGCGCGTGCCGGAAAACGCCCGGCGCACCTCGGTCTGCAGCCGCTCCATGATGCGCCGGACGACTTCGGCGACCAGCCTGCGGGCGGCGCCGAGCACCTCCGGGTTCATCAGGTGCTTGGTGTGCAGCACGGCGCGCAGCAGCGATTCGGACGGCTCGATGCGCTCCAGCACCTCGAGGTTGGTGACCACTTCGTCGATGCCGAAGCGCTCCACCGCGTCGAGTTCGAGCCGCTCGATGACTTCCTTGGGAAACAGCGTGTGGATGCTGTCGATCCAGTCCGGCGTGCTGAGGCTGGACGGGCCGAGGCCGGCGCCCCGTTCGTCGCGCGCGTCGCGTCCGGGGTCGCGCCCGTACAGCCATTCGAGCGCGGCGTCGGCGGCCCGGGCTTGCGCGCCGAGGCCCCCGCAGGCGCTCTCGGCGGCTTCGCCCAGCATCAGGCGCCAGCGTTCCAGCGGCGCGGGAATGGACAACGTCATGGCGGGTCTCCAGGGCTGGCGCCGTCGTGGGTGGCGAAGCCGATGCCCCAGGCGGCCAGCGCGGCCATCGCCTCTTGCTCGGCCAGGCGGTTGGCGGCGACGTCCGCGGCGGCCCACGCGCCGTGGCGCGCGACCAGCCGGTGGCGCGACAGGTGGCGGGCGTCGTGCAGCCCCAGCACCTGCCCGGCGAGGTCGCCGCGTTCGCGCGTGGGCAGCCAGCCGAAGGCGGCGCGCAGGGCGGGCAGGGCGAGCACGAAGTCGTGGTCGTCGAGGCGCTGGACGCGGGCGTCGAGTCCGGCGACGAACTGCGTGTCGTGCAGCAGGGCCTCGCGCGCCAGCGCCAGCAGCCCGCCGACGGCGTCGCCCAGTTGCGCCGGCGCCAGGCTGTCGAGCACGCGCAGCGCCAGGCTGCCTGCAGCCGCAGCCGCAGCCGCGTCCGCCGGCGTCGCGTCGAGGTGGGCGCGCAGGCTGATGGCGGCGCCCAGCGCGGCGCCGCGGCTGAGCGGCGCGGACGCGAGGCTGGCGGCCTTGCGCTCGAACACGGCCAGCATGCGCGGCACTTCGATCGACAGGTCGGCGAGGGCGGCGCCATCGTGGCCGGCGGCGTCCATGGCCCCCCGTTCGCGCCGGCTGCTCGCCACGTCGAGCGCGATCTGGCGCAGGGCCGCCAGCGCCTCGACGTGGGCGTCGACGGCGTCGGCCGGCAGCGCGGCGGGCGGCTCCAGCAGCCACAGCGCGCGGTCGACGCCGGCATCGACGACCACGCGCAGCACCGGCGCGTCGGCCATGTCCAGCAACTGTCCGTGGCGCAGCAGCATGAACAGCCTGCCCAGCGCCGATCCCAGGACCTCGAAGCGCGCCTCGCGGGCCACCGCCTGCTGCAGTTCCGCCAGCAGCGCCCGGCCCAGGGCCGGCAGGCCGGCGAAGGCGGCGCGGTCCAGGAGCGCGGCCAGTTCGTCGATCCGCCCGCCGGCGCGGCGCAGGCGCTCTTCCAGCCGGGCGCGCGCGGCGTCGTGCACGCTCGGCCCCCAGGCGCCGGCCTCGATCAGCGCGGCCTGTTGCGCGAACGGCCGGCTGAGCGTCCAGCGTTCCTTGCGTTCGCCCGACATGGCCCGGCGCGGGCCGCTCCTGCGCACGAAGCCGGGCAGCTCGAGCAGGGCGATGCGGTGCAGCAGCCGGCTGCGCCGCCGTCCCTCGGGCGCGAGCAGGTCGAGTTCGACGTCGGCCGGTTGCGGGGCGAGCCGTAGTCCCGCCGCCTCCAGCTCCCACCAGAACGAGGCGACCAGCGGCGGCTGCGGCGTGCCGGGCGCCAGCCGGCCTTCCTCGTCGCCGGCCAGCACGTCCATCGCCTGCACCAGCACCGGATCGGTGCCGGCGCGGATCGGGCCGCGGTACGTCCACGGCAGCGGCGCGTCGAGCGCATCGCCCACGAGCGCGCCGGCGAGCGCGTCGAGCCAGTCGCAGCGCAGCGGGGCGCGGTGCCCGCGCAACATGGCCAGGCCGCGGGCGCGCACCTGCACGGCCATCAGGTCCGCGGTCGAGGCGGGCAGTTTTTTCGACCGCAGGCGGGCCAGCACTGCCTGCAGCAGGCGCCGCCCGGCGCCTTCGAGGCCGTCGGTCCACAGCCACTGGTAGTAGGCGGGCGAGGGCATGCCGGAGGCGTAGCCGGTAAAGGCATCCAGGCGCTTGAAGGTGTAGGGGACCAGGAAGGAGCCGTGGCGCAGGCTTTCGTCGTCGTTCCGTCCATGCCCGGGAGCCTCGGGCGCCGGCGTGGCCGGTTCGGCGTCGCCCGGCCGGTAGCGTGCGCATGCCGCCGGCCACAGGCGCGCCAGCGCCGGCGCATGGTAGCCGCCGCACACCACCAGCACCGGCCCGCGCTGCTGGGCCATGGCCCAGCCGATCCAGTCGGCCATCATCGCCTCGCGTTCCCGGTTGCCGGGCGAACCCGGGTCGTCGTTGCGCAGGTGCGCGAAATGCGCCGCCAGGGCGGCTTCCAGCGCGTCGAGGCCGGCGTGGTCCTCGAACAGGCGGTCCCACAGCGCGTCGCGGTCGTCGACGCCGAGGGCGTGCGCCAGGCCGTCGAGGTAGGCATGGGCGCGCGCTTCCTGGTCCTCGCCTTCGACGTCGGCATACCGGTTGAGGGTGTCGGAAAATGCACCATGCCAGGCCGGCAGGTCGATGAAGCGCAGCGCCGCGCCGGTCTCGCGGCCGGCGCACAGCGCCTGCCATTCGGGCGAGTGCTCGGCGAACGGGGTCCACGAGCCGTGCTGGAATGCGCCGTGCCGTCCGTCGGGTGCGGCGTCGGCCGACAGGTAGCTGTAGATGGCGATCGGCAGGCGGTGCGGCAGCGCCAGCTCGTCCAGCCTGGCGTTGAAGTCGGCCGGGCCTTCGACGAGCACCCAGGCCGGCCGCAGCGCGCGGATGCGCGCCGCCACCAGCCTGGCGCAGGCGGGGCTGTGGTGGCGCACGCCGAGGATCAGCGGCGCCGCAGGGACGCGGCTCATGACGCGCGGCTCATGGCATGCCGTTCATGGCAGGCGGTGGCGCGCTTCGTAGTAGGCGCGCCAGTGGTTGCCGGCGCGCTTCGCGACCTTTTGCTCGAAATAGCGGCGCAGCTTGGCGCGGTCGTCGTCGTTGTCCTTGACCACGGTGCCGGCGATGCACTCGACCAGGTCGGCCGGGTTGCCTTCGCGTTGTTCGAGGAACCAGGCGCGCACGCCGACGGCATGCGCGACGTTGACCGCCTCGGCGGTCGACATCACGGCGCTGAGCCGGTCCATCGCCGGCGCGCCCGCCGCCGCCGGGCCGGCGTCTGCGGCGCCGCGCAGGTCGCGGAACGTGCTGACCAGCAGTTCCAGCACCTGCGGCGGCAGGGTGGCCGGGATGCCGCTGCGCGCCAGCAGCCGGGCGGCGCTGTCGGCCACGAGGGCCAGTTCGTGGTCGAAGTCCAGGATGGGGAACACGGTCTCGAAGTCGAAGCGGCGCTTCAGCGCGGCGCTCATCTCGTTGACGCCGCGGTCGCGCGTGTTGGCGGTGGCGATGATGTTGAAGCCTTCGCGGGCGTACAGCATGCCGTCCGGGCCGCCCAGCTCGGGCACCGCCATCACGCGGTCCGACAGCATGCCCAGCAGGCAGTCCTGGACTTCCAGCGGCGCCCGCGTGATTTCCTCGAAGCGCACGATGCGCCCCTGCTGCATGCCGAGGTACAGCGGCGCCGGCACCAGGGCGCGCGGCGAAGGGCCTTCGTTGATCAGGAGCGCATAGTTCCAGCCGTACTTGATCTGGTCCTCGGTGATCGACGCGCCGCCCTGGATCGTCAGCGTGGACACGCCCGACAGCGCGCAGGCGAGCAATTCGGACAGCAGCGACTTGGCGGTGCCCGGCTCGCCCACCAGCATGAGGCCGCGCCCGGTCGCGAGCGTCACCAGCATGCGTTCGATGCTGGACGCCGGCGCGACGATCTTGGCCGGGATGCCGAGCGCGGCGTCGCCGAGGATGAAGCTGCGCGCCGCCTTCATGCCGAGCGCCCAGCCGGGCGGCCGGGCGCCGTCGTCACGCAGGCGCAACTGCTCGAGCTGGTCGGCGTACAGCAGCTCGGCCGGGGGGCGTTGCAGGTTGCCGGCGGCCTGCGCGTTTTTTTCGGTCCTGGCGGATGTCGCGGTACTCATGAACGCAGGCGCTCCATGTCTCGAATCAGTTCGCTGGCGACGATCGGGTCGAGCGTGCCGAGCGCGGCGAGGTCGTCATCCCGGCCCCAGCCGCCGCGCTGGGCCCGCCCCAGGGTGATCTCGCCCAGGGTCTGCTCGGGATACTCGTCGACCATGCCGACGATGATCCCGGGATCGAGCGTCAGCTCGAGCGTGCGTCCGGCATCGGCCGC
>DAMAFT010000051.1:0-12190 GCA_031995805.1 Massilia sp. | reverse complement strand
CTGCACCGTTATTTCGGCGTGGGCCGCGAGCGCGGCCTGTCCGGCGCGATCCTCGGCCAGGCCGTGGTCGAGGACGTGATCCACCACGACGTGGTCGAGAACCTCGACTTCATCCCGACCGGCGAACTACCACCGAACCGTGCCGAGTTCCTGCTGCACCTGAATTTCGGCGGCCTGCTGCAGCAGGTGGCGGCCAGCTACGACCTCGTGCTGCTCGACCCGCCGCCGCTGCTCGAGGTGGCGGACGCGCTGGTGGCCGGTACGCATGCGGGCGCCGTGTTCATCGTCGCGCGCTCCGGCCAGACCAACGAGGCCGAGATCAACGAGTCGATCAAGCGCCTCAACCACGCCGGCATCTCGCCGCAGGGCGTGCTGTTCAATGACATGGCGCCGCGCCTGGGCGGCTATGGCGCCTATCAACGGCTCGGCGCCACTGGACAGATCGGCTTTGCCGCCGGCTGAGCATGGCTGGCGTATTTGATTCCTGGCAAGATTTTAATTATCGTAAAATAAAGGGCTCAATTCATACGTAACAGGAAACAATGGCCGCTGCACAAGCAAAACTGGAATGGGTTCAATGTTTGCGGGGAATTGCGGCGGTCATGGTCGTCCTGACCCATGCCCGTGTCGCGCTACTCGACACGCCGGCCGGACCGTTCGTCAACGACCTCTTTTTCCCGGGCGCCAGCGGCGTCGACCTGTTCTTCGTCATCAGCGGATTCATCATGGTCTACACGACCCGCCAGTCCGACGGATCGTTCGGTGCCGCGCTGGAATTCCTGGTCAAGCGGTTCGCGCGGGTCTGGCCCGTATATGCTGTCGTGACGCTGGCCTGGCTCGTCGTCGCCTACGATGGCCTGGGCTATTTCCGGTTCCCGGAAAACCTCCGCACGCTGGGGCTCAGCCTGCTGTTCCAGCCGGCCGACCTGAAGGCGCCACCATTCTTCGGGATGGCGCTGCCGGTCGGCTGGACGCTGAATTTCGAGATGTATTTCTATCTGGTCTTTGCCTCCAGCCTGCTGTTCGGGCGCTTGCGCTGGTTCGTGCTGGCCGCCTGGATCCTGGCGACCGTGCTCGGCATTCCCTATCTGAAGCGCGGGCTCACCTTCGACGTCACGACCAATTTCCAGTTCACGTTCGCCTACTTGAACCTGATGACCAGCCCGATCATCCTCGAGTTCCTGGCCGGGGCGGCGATCGGCTGGTGCTACCTGCAGCCCTGGTTCCGGTTGCGCTCGGCCGCGGTATGCCGGCACCTGGCGTTCCTGGCCGTGGGCGTGTTCTTCTGGTACCTGTACAGCGGCTTCGGCCGTTTCCATGGTCCGCGCGACTGGGGCATGGTCGCGATCGCCCTGGTGTGCGCGCTCGCGCTGGCGAGCAAGACCATCGCGATCGTGCCGCCGGCCGTGCTGGTCTGGCTGGGATCGATTTCCTATTCCCTGTACCTGACCCACACGATCGTCTTCGCCTACGTGGCGCGCCAGGTCGAGGCGGCCGGCGGCAATGCGCATACCTGGGCGCACGTGCTGTTGTGCCTGGTTGTTGCCGTGCCGGTGGCGGCGCTGGCGCACCATTATCTGGAAGACAAGCTGTCGCACCTGGTGCGCCGGGCGCTGCTGGTGGTACTGCGGCGCGCCTGGCCGCGTTCGCTGGCCACGTCCGATCCGCTGCGGGCGGACGCAGCGTCCGCCCGCGAGACCTGATCGTCCGCCTTACTCGGACGCGACCTCCCGCTTCGGCGCGGTCGTGCCGGCCGAGGTGGCGGCGCTGGCCGCCCCGGCGCGCAGCGCGGCCTTGATGGCACGCCGGATGCGGAAGGTGTGCGACTCGAACAGCAGCCAGGACAGCCACGAGGCGCCGGCGATCGCCAGCAGCATCCCCGCATAGATCGCGTAGTCGAGCGGCGCATGCGGCGACAATGCGTTGCGGCTCAGATAGCGCGTGCCGGCGTACTGCATCAGCCGGATCAGCGGGATGTGCATCACGTAGAGCGTGAACGAGAACTCCGACAGCACATGCGCGCCGCGTGCCAGCCAGCGCATGCGCCGCGTGCGCTGTGCGAGCGGCACCTGCAGCGAGCACAGCAGCGCCAGCAGCGGCACGCTGTAGCCGAGATGCTGGAAGAACGACGACGGCTTGAGGTCGTCGTTCGTGCCTTTCAGGCGGAAGTACACGGCGAAGGCGACGCCGACCACTACCAGCAGGGCGCGCGCCACGTTGCCGCAATCGATGCGCACGCGCGAAAAGGCGGCGCCGAGCAGCCACAGCAGGAAGTACAGCGTGATCGGGAAGGGAAGCGCTGCGGCGAGCAGCACGAGCGCCGCGGCGCTGCCGAGCTGGACCAGGCGCCCCCGTCCGGCGAAGACGAGCAGCAGCAGGGGGAACTGGATGTAGTACCAGGTTTCGTTGGACAGGCTCCACAGCGCATAGTTGCCGGCATAGGGCTCGACCAGCACGGTCTGCAGGCCGAATACATTGCCGGCGAAGCTGGCGAGCGAGTAGTCGTTCGCGGCCGACAGGTCGGCGCGGGCTGGATCGACGGCGCCGGTCAGCGCGCCGATCGCCAGCATCAGGACCAGGGCCGGCAGCAGCACCGTCCACAGGCGCGTCGCGCGGTCGATCGCATAGCCGCGCAGGGCGCCGGGCTGGCCCAGCTTGTCGAGCAGGCTGCCGCCGACCAGCCAGCCGCTGATCAGGAAGAACACGACGACGGCCTGGTGCGAGAAGGCCGTGGCGAACGCCAGCAACTGGTAGGCCAGCGGTGGATCGGCCAGTTCGCGCAGCCCGGGGAAGATCTCGGCGCGCAGGTGGGCCGCCGCCACCTGCTGCGCGGCCAGGCCCCGCATCAGCGCGATCAGCATGGAATGGACGGTGCCCTTGGCCGGCTGGCTGTGGCGTTGACAGCGGATCGAAGGAAGCTGGATGGCGAGCATGATGTGTCTCCTGCAGGATGGTTGAGGTCACTGGATATGGTCGGGCGCGCGCCTACCCGCAGTGGTCCCACGGATGGGGCGCGGCATTGCCGGACAGTGCCAGCGCGACCCGCACCATCCAGTGGTTCAGCGGCGCCGTTTCGACGGCCCACGCGGCGACGCCGGCGGCAAGCACGGCCGCACCGCCGCCGCGCCACGTGCCGGGCGCCGGCGCGGCGTCGACCAGGCGCAGCGCGCAGGCGAACGTGGCGGCGCCGATCAGCCAGCCGGCCAGCGCCTCTGCCGGCGTGTGCTCGCCCGCGCGCACCAGCGCCACGGCGACGGCGACACCCACCGCCAGCGCCGCCAGCGCGCCGGCGGCACGCGCCTGCCGGCCGAGCGGCGCGGCCAGCAGCCAGCACAGGGTGGGGACGGCCGCGGTGAAGCCGGTCGCGTGGCCGCTCAGCGCCTTGAAATGCAGCGCCGGCAGGCCGGTGGCCCAGCCCATGAAGGCGATCTTGGTGGCCGCCACCAGCGCCAGCGCCAGCCCGAACGCCAGCAGCCAGCCGCCGGCCGCGCGCCACGCCCGCGCCGCCACCAGCCAGGCGGCCACGGCGCAGGCGGCGGGGATGGTCAGCGTCAGGTCGCCCAGGTGGTACAGCTTGGCCCAGTCCATCGCCGCTCCTACCTGGCGATGGCCGCCAGCGTGCGCACGAGGATGCGCAGGTCGCGCCAGAACGAGCGCTCGCGCACGTAGCGCTGGTAGTACGCCAGCTTGACCGGCAGGATCGTCTCCACGTAGGTCCGCTCCGGGTCGGCGGCCTGCCCCAGGATCGCGTTCTCGTCCTTGTACAGGATGGCGGCCCAGTCGGTGATGCCGGGCGCCACCGACAGCACCGTGTGGCGCGCCTCGGGCGGCCAGCACGCGACGTAGCGCGGCACTTCGGGGCGCGGTCCCACCAGGCTCATGGTTCCCTGCACCACGTCGATCAGTTGCGGCAGTTCGTCGAGCTTGCGCCGGCGCAGGAAGCGCCCGGCGCGGGTAATGCGCGCATCCGGGCCGACCGTCAGCTGGGGGCCGCCGTCCGCCTGCTGGCGCATGGTGCGGAACTTGTGGATGCGGAACGGCACGCCGTGGCGGCCGACGCGGACCTGGCGGAACAGGGCCGGCCCGGGCGAGTCGAGCCGGATCCACAGCGCCAGCGCCAGCAGCAGCGGCGCCAGCAGCACCAGTCCGGCGCCGGCGGCCACGAGGTCGAACAGGCGCTTGCTCATGCCAGCAGCGCGTGCAGCGCGTGGATGACCCGGTCCTGGTCGGCGTCCGACATCCGCGTGTACAGGGGCAGCGTCAGCATCGACGCGTAGCAGGCCTCGGCCGCCGGGAAGGCGGCCGGCGCCAGGCCGCAGGCGTCGCGCCAGTAGGGCTGGCGGTGCAGCGGGATGAAGTGCACGCTGGTGCCGATGCCGCGCTGCGCCAGCGCCTCGATCAGCGCGTCGCGCGCGCGCGGCGCCGCGGCGTCGAGGCGCACGACGTACAGGTGCCAGGCATGGCTGTCGCGGTCTTCGGGCAGCGGCGGCAGGCGCAGCGGCAGGCCGGCCAGGCCTTCGTGGTAGCGCTGCGCCAGCTGTTCGCGGCGGCGCGCGAAGCGCTCGATCTTGCGGAGTTGCTGGATGCCGATGGCCGCGGCGATGTCGGTCAGGTTGTACTTGAAGCCGGCCGCGACGACCTCGTAGTACCAGGCCGGCATGCGCGACACGTAGCGGTCGAAGGCGTCGCGGCTGATGCCGTGCAGGCGCATCGTGCGCATGCGCTGCGCCAGCGCGGGATCGCGGGTGACGACCATGCCGCCTTCGCCGGTGGTCATGGTCTTGTTGGCATAGAAGCTGAACACGGTGACGTCGCTGTCCAGCGTGCCCACCAGGCGTCCGCGCCGCCGCGTCGGGAAGGCGTGCGCCGCGTCCTCGACGATGCGCAGGCCGTGGCGCCGCGCCAGCGCCCCCAGGGCTTCCATGTCGCAGGCCAGGCCCGCGTAATGCACCGGCAGGATGGCGCGCGTGCGCGGCGTCAGCGCGGCTTCCACGGCGGCGGGCGCGATCTGCATGGTGTCGGGGTCGACGTCGACGATCACCGGCCGCGCGCCCAGGTAGCGCACGACCTCCGCCGTGGCGGTGAAGGTCAGCGTCGGCACGACGACCTCGTCGCCGGGGCCGATGCCCAGGCTTTCGAGCGCCAGGTGCAGGCCGGCCGTCGCCGAGTTGACGGCCAGCGCCTGCGGCGGCGCGCACTGCCCGGCGGCGCCGAGCCAGGCGGCGAAGTCGTGCTCGAACTGGCGCGCGACGGGGCCGGTCGTGACCCAGCCCGAGCGCAGGCAGGCGACCACGGCGTCGATCTCGGCGTCGTCGATGTCGGGCAGGGCGAACGGCAGGAAAGGGGCAGCCGGGGCAGCCGGGGGGGCGTCGGCGATGTGGTGGTCAGCCATGGCGGGGTTCTCCGGAAAGGGCGTTCAGGAAGCGTTGTCCGAGGACGGGGTAGGTGTGGTGGGCGAGGGCATGGACGCGGCCGCGCCGGCCGAGGGCGGCCCGCTCGCCGGGGTCCAGCGCCATCAGGGCGCGCACCCCCGCGGCGACGGCCTGCGGGTCTTCCGGCGCCACGGTCAGGCCGCAGCCGGCTTCGGCAACCGGATCGTTGCCCGCTTCCACGGCGTGGAGCACGGGCCGGCCTGCCATCATGTAGTCGATCAATTTATTGGGCGAGATGCCGAAGCGGTACAGCGGCTGGCGCCGCCACCCGATGTAGGCGGCGTCGAAGCGCTCCAGCAGCGCCGGCACGCAGGCCTTGGGCACCGGGTCGAAGAAGTGGACATTGGCCAGGCCCAGCGCGGCGGCCCGGCGCACGAGGGCCGGCTTGTCGGGGCCGTCGCCGACCAGCACGATCTCGACCCCTTGCCCGCGCAGGTACGCTGCGGCGTCGAGCAACGTGCCGAGCGCGTTGGCGATGCCATGGGTGCCGGCATAGCCGAGCACGAAGGGACGCCCGGGCGTGCCGCAGCCGCCCGCATGACGCGCATCGAACGCATCGAGCGCACCGGCCAGCGCCGGCGGCAGCGGCGCGCGCGGCCCGTGCCATTCGCCCGGATCGACGCCGTTCGGCACCAGGTGCAGCTTGTGCGGCGCCATGCCGTGCGCTTCGAGGTGCGTGCGCACGGCGGGCAGGATCGAGACGACGGCGTCGGCGCGGCGGCAGGCGAAGTCCTCGGCCGCCTGCAGCAGCATGATGAACGGGTGCCAGCGCGCATGACCGCCCAGTTCCATCGGCGACAGCGGCCACAGGTCGTGCAGCTCGAACAGCAGGCGCGCCCCGGCCAGGCGCGCGATGCGGTGCGCCGGCCAGATGTCCAGCGGATAGGTGCTGGACGCGATCACGGCGTCCGGGCGCAGCGTGGCGGCCAGCCGCGCCGCCTCGCGGCGCAGGCGCAGCACGAAGGCCAGCATGTTGCGCACCCGCGCCGCGCCGTTGCCGCGGTAGGGCGGCGTCGCCAGCCAGGCGTAGTCGACGCCGCCGATCGTCTCCAGCAACTGCGGCCGGCCGTCCAGCGCGGGCGCCTGGGTGCGCAGGTGCGATTCGGACGACGCGACGATCGTGACGCGGTGGCCCTGGCGCACCCATTCGCGCGCCAGGTAGTAGGGACGGTATTCCATGCCGTGGCGCACCGAGCCGGCATAGTGGTTGATGAGCAGGATGTTCATGTGTGCCACGCCAGTTCCTCGGCCAGCCGCACCATGTTGCAGCGCGTGCTTTCGAGCCAGTTGGTTTCCCATTGCACCGGATGGGTCAGGAAGCAGATGCGCTCGTGCCGTCCCAGTACCTCGAACGGCGACAGCGGCGCGTAGTAGACGGGGTAGGGGCGGTCGCTGATGTACAGGTCGAAGTGGCGCAGCAGTTCGTTGTCGTAGGATTCGCATTCGATGCCGCAGCGCCGGCGCAGCTCGGGGTCGCGCAGCAGTTCGTGGTTGATCACCTTCAGGCGCCGGTTGGCGAAGTCGCCGTGGCTGGCGACGGTCGTCATCGGCAGCCCGAGCTGTTCACGGATGCGCGTGAAGTTGCAAACGAACAGTTCGCGGATTTCCGGGAAGCGCGCGCGCACCTCGTCGCCGCGGCGCAGGCGGTGGCGCTTGGCGAAGGTCGCCACTTCCTCGTAGTGGTAGCTGGCCTCGCTGCCGGCCGCCTCGATGTCGCGCATGAAGCCGTAGTCCAGCGTGCTCAGGCGGAAGTAATAGCTGGCGCTGACGCCATGCCGGGTTTCCAGTGCGAACATCTTGCGCGCCGTGCGCACGTCGCTGTCGATGTCGTGCCGGTGCACCAGCACCTTGCCCGCCTGCCCGTCCGTGTCGCGCACCGCCCGGTAGAACGAGCGCACCGACAGCTGGCGGTAGCCGGCCTGGCGGGCCGCGGCCAGCAGGGCTTCGTACTCGCGCAGCCGCGACGGCATCAGGTAGTCCGAGTACAGGCGGTTGAGCAGTTTCTTCATTGCAGGCTGTACTTCACGTGGTAGGGTTCGAACCCGAGGATGCGCTTGAAATGCTGCAGTCCGGGCTGGGCGCCGAAGAAGGTGTCGTACATCAGGTAGCGCACCTCGCGGCGCTCCAGCAGGCGCGCGACGATGTCCACGACCAGCAGGTGCATGATGCCGTCGTTGCTGCGCATGCCGATCAGCTGGGAAAAGGCGCTGAAGTCGCCGTAGCGCGCGATGTTGGCGTAGGCGACCAGGCGCCCGTCGCCGTCCAGCACCCCGTAGTACTCGTAGTGCGGCTGCGCCTCGAAGTGCATGGCCTTGCGCCGGTAATTCTCGTCCATCGGCCGGCCCTGGCGCGTCTCGAGCGCGGTATTGATGGCGTGGATCGCGTCGACGTGCTCGTTGCGCTCGATCGGCCGGCACACGTAGCCGCGCGCCCGCGCCCGCCTGGCATGCCAGGCGCCGCGGTTCTTGCCGGCGATGGCGTCCAGGTAGGCGGCGGGTCCGTCGAAGCGTCCGAGGTCGAGCAGGGCGGCGCCGACGGTCTTGTTGCCGATGATGCGGTAGCGTGGGTGCGCGCTGGTGAAATGGCGGTACACGGCCGGGATGTCGTCCGGCGCGAGGCGCGCGTCGAAGCGCAGGTTCGCGCGGGGCAGGCGCAGCACCTGGCGCAGCGTGTCGATGTGGCGGGCGATGGCGTTCAGGAACCTGCGCATGATGACCTCGTGGTGATGGAACGGGGATGGTGCGGACACGGTGGCAACCGGCCCTGCGGCCGCATCTTCCAGCGAATTCGCGGCCGAACCTGCGGCCGGGGCGGCGTCGCGCATGCCGTCCCGGCCTCATGCCGCGCGGCCCGGCGGGCCGGCGCCCGCGCCCGTGGATGGCACGGCCCGCGCGGCGCCATGGGCCAGCAGGCCGTCGTAGAACGCGGCCAGCTTGTCCGCCTCGCTGCGCCAGTTGTACCTGGCGTGCACGGCGCGACGGCCGTTCTCGCCCATGCGCCGGGCGATGTCCGGATGGCGGCAGAAGTGGTCGATCGCGGCGGCGATGGCGGCCGGGTCGCGCGGGTCGACGCAGACGCCGCAGCCGTTGCCCTCGACGATCTCGCACCACAGCGGAAAGCGCGAGGCGATCACCGGCAGGCCGGCCGCCATGTATTCGAACATCTTGACCGGCAGCGCATCGAGGTAGTTGGCCACCGGGTGCAGGGTGACCAGGCCGGCCAGCGCGCGCCGCATCGCCTGGCGCACGCCGCCGCGGTCGAGGTGGCCCGGCGCGCTGATCCGCGCCCAGCCCGGTTCGCGCCGCATCTCGCGTTCGAGCGCCGGTTCGGCGAAGCGGCCGGCCAGCACCAGGCGCGCCGGGGTCTGCAGCAGCGCGCAGGCGCGCACCAGTTCGCGCACGCCGCGGATCGCCGAGATGCTGCCGACGTAGCACACGGCATTTTCCTTGCCGCCCCAGTCCGGCGCGTCGTCGAATTCCTGCAGCAGCGGATAGTTGTTGACGTCGATCGTGTTCGGATGGATGCGCGCCAGGCGCGCGCGGATGAACGGCGTGGCCGCGACCAGGCCGTCGAAGCGGCGGCAGGCATGTCGTTCGTAGGCGGCCCAGGCACCCGACAGCGGGCGCCGCGACAGGGCGCCGAGGTAGGGCTTGGCGAGCAGCTGGGCGGGTACGTCCTCGTGCGAATCGAACACGACGCGCCGGCCGAGGCGCTTCAGGCGCAGCCCGGCCGGGACCAGCTCGGGGTCGTGCAGGTGGTAGACGTCGGCATCGATCCGGCACGCCGCGCGCAGCACGGCGCGCGTGGTGCGCAGCACGCGGTTCAGCCGGCCCGGCAGGAAGCCGGCGTCGACGATCCGCACGCCGTCCACGCGTTCGTCGCCCAGCCCGTCGGCGACGACCAGCGTCACGTCATGCCCGCGCTCCTTCAGGCTGTGGCACTGCTTGACGAAGATCCTGGTGTCGTAGCGCGGATGGGCTGAAGTGAGGTGCACGATATTTGCCATATTTCCTCTCGAACCGGTATTGCGAATAAGCGCCGAGCGTGGCCCCGACCAGCATGTCGGTGAAATAGTGGGACGAAACCAGCAGCAGGACCGTGACGCAGGCCAGTGCGAAGCCGAGGATGAACTCGGAGCGGCGCCGCCCGGCCAGGAATTCCTTGGCGAACATCGGGATCGCGGGCAGCGTCGTCAGCGCCAGCAGGTAGACGAAGCCGAACAGGCCCAGGTCGACCCAGGCCGACAGCACGTTGTGCGAGTAGTAGCCGGGCGCATAGCTGGCATAGGCGCCCATCAGCGGATGGGCGGCGATGGTCTGGCGCGCGTGCACCGTCAGGTGGTGGCGCTTGTTGGCCGAGGTCGAGTGCGACAGGTCGAGCAGCTCGAGGATGCGGTTGTCCGGCAGCGCCGCGACGAACTCGTCCAGGTGGGCATGGAGCAGCGCCGCGCCGATGACGGCGCAGCCGATGAAGACCATCCTGTGCCGCGTGAAATACAGCTCGATGACCGGGATCGCGAACAGCAGGCCGACGAATTCGCTGCGTGCCGTATTCACGAACAGCGTCGCCGCGCCCGCGCCGTACAGCACGAGGCGCAGCAGCAGCGAGCGCGTGTGGGCGACGACGGGCAGGAACGTCATCAGGTAGGAACGCGAGAAACCCTGGTAGGTGGCCAGCGCATCGGTATCCTTGGCCATGCCGAGCTTGCCGAGATAGAACACGCCGTTCACGGAAAAGCCGAACACGATGCCGCTCATGCCGGCCAGGCTGGCCAGCGCCATGAAGCGGAACCGGCGGCTCTCGAAGTCGATCAGCGAGAACAGCACGAACGTGTTCACCATGAACAGGATGCCCAGCACGTGGTTGGCGACGATGGTGCGGTTGGCGCCGGCCGCGGCGTTGACGACGATGACGACGAGGAAATAGGCGTTGAACAGGCCGTAGTGCAGGTCGATCGCCGACAGCCGGCGCGGGTCGCGCCGCATGCGCGCGCAGTAGGCCAGCGCCAGCGGCAGCATGTAGAGCACGGCGATGGGCGAGAAGTAGCCGCCCAGGAAGGCGCCGGTCGCGCCCGTGCCGAGCAGCGTGTGGTAGTAGAAGAATCCCGGGAACAGCATGAAGAACGCCGAGTTCAGCAGCCACTGCTCGCGCGCCGGGGTGCCGCCGCCATCGCTGTCCTCGATCGTCTTCATGCCGCCGCCAGCCGGTTCTGGGAAATCTGGTAGGACATGTGCAGGTAGACCAGGTACAGCAGCGAATAACCGATCGCGTACCAGAGCACGTTGTCGCGCAGCGATCCCGGCGCCAGGAAGGCGCACAGCGTCACCAGGAACAGCGTGACCTGCCAGACCAGGTCGACCTTCTGCTTGCCCGCGACGAAGAACACGTAGCTGAGCGGGCTGGCGATGAAGTTCAGGAAGCACAGCGGCGCCAGGATCTGCGCCAGCTCGCCGGCCGGCCGCCAGGATTCGCCGAACACCAAGGCGAACAGGTCGGGCGAGAACAGCAGCAGCACCAGCGCCGGGCCCAGGCCCAGCATGAGCAGCGCCTTGAACGTGTAGCGGTAGGCGCGCGTGCAATGGCCGAGGGTCTGGAACTCGTGCACCGATTCGCGCTTGAAGACTTCCAGTACCGACGCGGCCAGCAGCGAGACGGGGGCGGCCAGCACGCGCTGCGTCAATGCGTACAGGCCGGCCGCCAGCACGCCGTGGCGCAGGCCGATCAGGAACAGCGGCATCTGGCCGACGAAGGCATTGAGCAGGTTCGACGGCAGCGAATAGCGCCAGAATTTCTGGTGGCGCAGCAGGTAGGCGCGTGCGGCGCCGTCGAGGCGCAGGCCGAGGCGCGGACGCGGCGGATGCAGCAGGAGGGTGGCGGCGAGCAGGCCGGCCGCCAGGCCGACGAGCTGGCCGGCCAGCAGCCCGGCCTCGCCAGCGCCCAGCCACAGCAGCAGCAGCTGGGTGGCGGCGATCGTGCCGGCGCCGATGATCTTGGCGCGCGCGGCCTTGCCGAACTGCTTGTGCGAGGTCGCGTAGGCCAGCGTCGTCTGGGTATGGGCCGTGAGCCAGGTGCCGGCGCCGATGATGGCGAGCGCGCCCCAGGACTGGTCGTGCAGGGCCGGCAGGCCGAACGCGTGGGCGGCCAGCGCGCACAGCGAGACCAGCACGGCGGTGATGGTCGCCGTGTGGAACACCACGGTGAAGCAGGTGCGCTGCTGCTCGGCCTCGTGGTCGAGGATCATCGCCGTCTCCAGCCGCAGCGTGGCGGCGATGGCGGAGATGGCGACGACGCCGAGCCAGACCGCGAACGCGCCCAGTTCGCTGGGCGTGCACATGCGGGTGATCAGCGGCGCCGCCAGCAGCGGCATGGCCTGGGCGCCGAGCGCGCCGCCCAGCACCGTGCCCACGTGCTTCCAGTAGCCGGGATGGCTCATGCCGCCGTCGCCTGCGCCGTCGCGGGCGCGGACCGTGGCGCCGAGGTGCCGGGACCCGCGCCTCCGTCCGTGGCTCCGTCCGTGCCGGCCGCCTCGACGGCATCGACCAGGGCCGCGCACACCGTGCGGATGTCCTCGTCGGCCAGGTAGGGGCCCATCGGCAGGCTGAGGACCTGGCCGGCCAGCGCGCTCGCCACCGGGCAGGCGGCGCTGGCGCCGAGATGGGCGTAGGCCGGCTGCAGGTGGACCGGCACCGGATAGTGCACGGCGGTGGGGATGCCGGCCGCCTGCAGCGCCTGTTGGACGGCATCGCGTTCGTCCACCA
>DAMAFT010000050.1:0-12210 GCA_031995805.1 Massilia sp. | reverse complement strand
TGTCGGGCACCACCAACGAAGAACACGTCAAGAACGTGCGCGCCGACGCCTACGTCGCCAAGTTCTCGGCGGAAGACCTGTCGCGCACGCTGCGCTCGCTCATCAACCGCTGATCCGCCGGCGGCCGGCATCCTTCCGGCGGCCGGCCGCCGCATGCCGTTCCCGCCTTTCGACCGGCCCCACTGTGCTACAGTGGGCGCATGCCATCTCCCCATTCCCGACCACTGTTCGACCGCGACGTTGCGCCCGGCGCCGCCAGGCTGCGCCCGATCCGCCGGCAATTGCTGTGGGACTGGCTGGCGGCCCGTTCGCTGGCGCGCGGCCTGCCGCCGCCCGTTCCCGACCACGGCGGCATGCGCGTCGACACCGGCACGGCGGACGAGCCCTGCCGCCATGTGTTCGCGGCGCCCGGGCCCGGCCTGCGCGCGTTGGCCGTGTCGATCCGCACGCCCGGCGTGCTGCTCAAGCTGTGCGGCACCGGCGACGAATTGCTGGCGCAGGCGCCGCCGGGTTGGACGGCGCATGCGCAGGGCTGGCTGATGACGCATGCCGGCCGGTTCGATGCGGCAGCCGTAGCGGCGACGCGTGTGCTCCCCGCCGGCTACCGCCTGCTGCTGTCCGTGGACGGGCCGGTCGCGACCGCGCGCATCCTGGCGGACGACGGCGCGCCGGCCGCCGGCGGCCATGCGGCCGAGCATGGCGGCGCCTTCGTCTTCGACCGCATCGCCACCGCGCCGGCGCACCGGCGCCGCGGGCTGGCGTCGGTCGTGATGGCCGCCCTGTGGTCGACCAGGCGCTGCGCCGCCGCGCACGGCGTGCTGGTGGCGACGCCGCAGGGCAGGGCGCTGTACGAGGCGCTCGGCTGGACCACCTTGTCCCCGTACGCGACGATCGCCCTCGCGGCGCCGGCATGTTAGCGCAAACCCCCCGGTCGGTGACAAAGAGGTAACTGTGTTACGATAGCGCAAACAAATCGGCCTGCCGGCCGGCTGCCCCGCACACAGAAAGCCCCGACCCCATGAGCAAAGCCAAACCAGACGCCATCCCGGACGACGTGGAGCGGCGCGGCCAGCCGACCATGGCCGACGTCGCCAAGCTGGCGGGCGTCTCCGCCATGACGGTCTCGCGGGTCATGAACGGCAAGGGCCTGGTGCGCGAGAGTACGCGCCGCAAGGTCGCCGAGGCGGTCGCGGCGCTGAACTACACGCCGAACCAGGAGGCGCGCAACCTGGCCGGATCGAAGCCGATCCGCGTCGGCTTCCTGTACAGCAATCCGAGCGCCGCCTACCTGAGCGAATTCCTGGTCGGCCTGCTGACGCAGTCGGGCCTGAACAACGTCCAGCTGTTCGTCGAGAAGTGCGAGGCGGGCGAGCGCGAGGCCGAACACGCCACGCGCCTGATCGAGAACGGCCTGGACGGCATCATCCTGCCGCCGCCGCTGTGCGACAGCGATGCGGTGCTGGCCGCGATCGACGCCGCCGGCATCCCCGCCGTGGCGGTCGCGCGCGGCGTGCCGGACCCGCGCGTGGGCGGCGTCAGCATCGACAACTTCCGCGCCGCCTACCACATGACGCGCCACCTGGTCGCCCTGGGCCACCAGCGCATCGGCTTCGTGGTCGGGCATCCGAACCAGAGCGCCAGCGCGCGCCGCCTGGAAGGCTACCGCGCGGCCATCGCCGAGCGCCACGCCGACACCGCCGAGGAACTGGTGGTGCAGGGCATGTTCACCTACCGCTCGGGCCTGGACGCGGCCGAGCAGCTGCTGGCGCTGGAAGAGCGTCCCACGGCGATCTTCGCCAGCAACGACGACATGGCGGCGGCGGCCGTCGCCGTGGCGCACCGCCTGGGCCTGGACGTGCCGGGCGACCTCACCGTCACCGGCTTCGACGACACTGCGCTGGCCACGACGATCTGGCCCGAACTGACCACCGTACGCCAGCCGACCGCCGAGATGGCGCGCGAAGCCGTGCAGGCGCTGGTGCGCCACGTGCGTGCGCTGCGCGAGGGCGTCGAGGCGGGTCCGGAGCAGGTCGACATGGCGTTCGAGCTGGTGCGCCGCCAGTCGGATGCCGCGCCGCGCACCAGGCCGCCGGCGCGCCTGCCGGCGAAGGCGGGCAAGCAGCGCCAGGCGGGCTGAGCGCGGCTGGCCAGCCTTGTCGTTCCCGCGCAGGCGGGAGCGACGGCGGCACGATGTCGGCGGCATCGCCGTGTGCACGGCCTTTTTCTGCGAAGCGCAACCTAATAGTTCATCCGCCGAATATTTGATTGACAACAGCCAATTCCGAACGCTAGACTGGAATGGTTGCGGTAACATTTGTGTTATTCGAATGTTCCGAACATCAAATAACAAGGACAGGGAGACACCCATGCACCATCCAGGCATCCGCCGGCGCCACGCGCGTCCGGGCGCGGGCATTGCCGCGCATCCGCTTCGCCTGGCGTCCACCCTGCCATCCATCCGCCGCGACGCCGGCACACCACAATAAGCAGGGAGACGAGAAACGATGGCATTCAAACGCAGGGAATTCCTGGCCTCGATGGGCGGCATCGCGGGCGCCGTGGGCGTCGCGGCCGTGCCGGGCGCCGCGGCCGCCGCCGCGGCGGCGACGCCGCTGTACAAGCAGGCCGGCGCGCCGGTCGCCGCGCGCGTGGAAGACCTCCTCAAGCGCATGACGCTGGAGGAAAAGATCGCCCAGATGCAGTGCCTGTGGGTGAAGAAGGCCGCGGTGCAGAAGGACGACGCCAGCTTCGACGCCGACCGCATGGCCGCCGCCTGGCCGCACGGCATGGGCATGTTCGCGCGCCCGTCCGACCGCCGCCTGGACAAGCCCAGCGCCGCCGGCGACGCCGGCGAGGTCGCCAACCGCGGCCCGCGGGAGACGGCGGAGTACGTCAACGCCGTGCAGAAATGGGCGCTGGAGCGTACGCGCCTGGGCATTCCGGTACTGATGCACGAAGAGGCGCTGCACGGCTACGTGGCGCGCGAGGCGACCAGCTTCCCGCAGGCGATCGGCCTGGCGTCGAGCTTCGACCCCGAGCTCGTCGAGAAGGTGTACGCGGTGGCGGCGCGCGAGATGCGTGCGCGCGGCGCCAACCTGGCGCTGGCGCCGGTGGTGGACGTGGCGCGCGAGCCGCGCTGGGGACGCATCGAGGAAACCTACGGCGAGGATCCGCACCTGTGCGGCGTGATGGGCAAGGCTGCCGTGATCGGCTTTTCCGGCACCACGCTGCCGCTGGCCAGGGACAAGGTCCATGCGACGCTGAAGCACATGACCGGCCACGGGCAACCCGAGAGCGGCACCAATACCGGCCCGGCGAACGTCGGCGAGCGCACGCTGCGCGAGGATTTCTTCCCGCCGTTCGAGAAGATCGTGCGCGAGACGAACATCGCGGCCGTCATGCCGTCGTATAACGAGATCGACGGCATTCCCTCGCATGCCAACCGCTGGCTGCTCACCGACGTGCTGCGCAAGGAATGGGGCTTCCAGGGCCTGACGGTCTCCGACTACATGGCCATCGACGAGATGGTCGGCCGCCACCACCTCGCCGCCGACGACAAGGAAGCGGCGCTGCGCGCCGTGAAGGCCGGCGTCGACGTCGAGACGCCGGACCCCAAGGCCTACCTGGCGCTGGTGGAACTGGTGCGCGAAGGCCGCATCGCCGTGGCCGAAATCGACGCCTCGGTGCGCCGGGTACTCAAGCTCAAGTTCGATGCCGGCCTGTTCGACCATCCCTACGTCGACGCCGGCCGCGCCGCGGCGCTCACCGCCACGCCGGACGCGATCGCGCTGGCGCGCGAGGCGGCGCGCCGCAGCGCGGTGCTGCTGAAGAACGACAAGGGCCTGCTGCCGCTCGATCCGAAAAAGGTCGGCAAGATGCTGCTGCTCGGCACCCACGCGAAGGACACGCCGATCGGCGGCTACTCCGACGTACCGCGCCACGTGGTGTCGGTGCTCGAGGGCCTGGAGGCCGAGGCGCGCGCGCAGGGCTTCGAGCTCGCGTATGCGGAGGGCGTGCGCCTGACCGAGGGCCACGTCTGGGGCAAGGACGAGATCGTGTTCACGAAGCCGGAAGTCAATGCGCGCCTGATCGCCGAGGCAGTCGAGGCGGCGAAGTCGGCCGACACCATCGTCATGGTCCTGGGCGACAACGAGCAGACCGCGCGCGAAGCCTGGGCCGACAACCACCTGGGCGACCGCACCACGCTCGACCTGATCGGCCAGCAGAACGACCTGGCGCGCGCCATCTTCGCCCTGGGCAAGCCGACCGTCGTGCTGCTGCTGAACGGCCGCCCGCTGTCCGCCAACCTGCTGGCCGAACGCGCCGGCGCGCTGCTGGAATGCTGGTACCTCGGCCAGGAAACGGGCCACGCGGTGGCCGACCTGCTGTTCGGTCGCGCCAACCCGGGCGGCAAGCTGCCGGTCACGATCGCGCGCGATACCGGCCAGCTGCCGATGTTCTACAACCGCAAGCCCAGCAGCCGGCGCGGCTACATCGACGGCGTCACCACGCCGCTGTATCCGTTCGGCTTCGGCCTGTCCTATACCCGCTTCGAGATCTCGGCGCCGCGCCTCGAGCAAACGCGCATCGCTGCCAGCGACGCCACCCGCGTGCAGGTCGACGTCGGCAACGTCGGTCGCGTGGCCGGCGACGAGGTCGTGCAGCTGTACATCCGCGACGACGTCAGTTCCGTCACGCGTCCCGTACTGGAACTCAAGGGTTTCAAGCGCGTGACGCTGCGGCCGGGCGAGCGCCGCACCGTCACCTTCGACATCAAGCCGGGCGACCTGGCCTTCCACGACGCGTCGATGAAGCGCGTCGTCGAGCCGGGCACCTTCACCATCTTCGCCGGTCCGAACAGCGTCGACCTCAAGTCGGCGACGCTGACGGTGGCATAACCAGAGAGACAACATGACCGCATACCAAGTCAATCCGCTGCCGGAAGACCTCGAGCGCGCCCTGCTGGTGGGCCGCGTCTGGCGTCCGGCGGGCACGGCGGGCGGTGTCGCCGGCCCGGCCGTCGTGGCCGTGCGCGCCGGCCGCCTGGTCGACATCACGCGCCACGCCGCCACGCTGGCGGCGCTGTTCGAGCGCGCCGACCTGCTCGCCGTCGCGCGCGGCGCCGAGGGCGAGGACCTCGGCAGCGCCGCCGAACTGGTGCAGGCCGCCGGCGCCGGCGAACCGGCGGCCGACACGCTGCACCTGCTGGCGCCGTGCGACCTGCAGGCGCTCAAGGCAGCCGGCGTGACCTTCGCCGTCAGCCTGCTCGAACGCGTGATCGAGGAGCAGGCCAAGGGCGATCCGGCCCGCGCCGCCGACCTGCGCGCCGAGCTGCAGGCCTCGATCGGCACCGACCTGTCCGAGATCGCGCCGGGCGGCGAAGCCGCCATGCGCCTGAAGGCCGAGCTGGCCGGGCGCGGCCTGTGGTCGCAGTACATGGAAGTGGGCATCGGCCCGGACGCGGAAGTGTTCACCAAGTCGCAGCCGATGTCCTCGGTCGGCCATGGCGCCGCCGTCGGCCTGCATCCGGCCTCGCACTGGAACAATCCGGAACCGGAAATCGTCCTGGCCGTGAACAGCCGCGCCGAGACCGTCGGCGCCACGCTCGGCAACGACGTCAACCTGCGCGACATCGAGGGCCGCAGCGCACTCCTGCTGGGCAAGGCCAAGGACAACAACGCGTCCTGCGCCATCGGCCCGTTCGTGCGCCTGTTCGACGAGCACTTCACCATCGACACCGTGCGCGCGCTCGAGGTGCGCATGCTGATCGAGGGCGTGGACGACGGCTTCGTGCTGGAAGGCAGCAGCTTCATGCGCGAGATCAGCCGCGATCCGCTCGACCTGGTCGCGCAGACCTGCGGCCGGCACCACCAGTACCCGGACGGCTTCATGCTGTTCCTGGGCACGATGTTCTCGCCGATCAAGGACCGCGACGCCGAGGGCGGCGGCTTCACCCACCACATGGGCGACCGCGTCACCATTTCCACGCCGACGCTGGGCGCGCTGGTCAACACCGTCCAGCGCAGCGACGCGATCGCGCCGTGGAGCTTCGGCGTGCGCGCCCTGTACGAGAACCTGGCGCAGCGCGGCCTGCTGGCGTCCATCTGAAACCCGAGAATCACATGTCCCAAACGTCACACAGCAATACATCCCCCTTCGTCTACGCCACCTATCCGGACCTGGCCGGCAAGCGCGTCGTCATCACCGGCGGCGGCAGCGGCATCGGCGGCGAACTGACCGCTGCCTTCGCCGCCCAGGGCGCCCGCGTCTGGTTCCTCGACATCGCCGAGGCAGCGTCGCGCGAACTGGAACGCACGCTGGCCGGTTCCCCGATCGCGCCGGTGTTCCTGCGCTGCGACCTCACCGACCTCGACGCGCTGAAGGCCACCTTCGCGCGCATCGAGGACGAGGCCGGCGGCGTCGACATCCTGCTCAACAACGCGGCCAACGACGACCGCCACGAGATCGAGGCGGTTACCCCGGCCTACTGGGAAAGCCGCATGAACGTCAACCTGCGCCACCAGTTCTTCTGCAGCCAGGCCGTGGTCCCCGGCATGAAGGCGCGCGGCGCCGGCGTGATCCTGAACTTCGGCTCGATTTCCTGGCACCTGCCGCACACCCAGCTCGACCTGTACATGACGGCCAAGGCGGCCATCGAGGGCATGACGCGCGGCATGGCGCGCGAGCTGGGCAAGGACGGCATCCGTGCCAACACCATCGTCCCCGGCGCGGTGCGCACGCCGCGCCAGGAGCAGTTGTGGCACAACCCGGACGAGGAAGCGCGCATCCTGGCCGGCCAGTGCATCCCGGCGCGCGTGGAAATGCAGGACGTCGCCGCGCTGGCGCTGTTCCTGGCGTCGAACAATGCGCGCCACTGCAGCGGCCGCGAATACTTCGTCGACGCCGGGTGGTACGGCGCATGAGCATCCAGCCGACCTGCATCTGGGAGATCCAGGCCACGCTGGGCGAGGGCGCGCTGTGGGACGCGCGCGGCCCCTGGGTCTGGTTCGTCGACATCAAGGGCAGGCGTATCCTGCGCTGCGCGCCGGACGGCAGCGACCGGCGCACCTGGCCGGCGCCGGGCCAGCCCGGCTTCATCGTGCCCGCCGCGGACGGGGGCATGGTCTGCGCGCTGGAAGATGGCCTGTACCGCTTCCTGCCGGACAGCGGCGAGTTCGTCGCGCTGGCCAAGGTCGAGGCCGACGTGGACGGCAACCGCTTCAACGACGGCCACGTCGACGCCGCCGGCGCGCTGTGGTTCGGCTCGATGGACGACGCCGAACGGCAGGCCAGCGGCGCCCTGTACCGCTTCGACGGCGCCCACGTGCGCACGATGGACGACGGCTACGTCATCACCAACGGCCCGGCGCTCGGCCCGGACGGGCGCACGCTGTACCATACCGACACGCTCGACAAGCGCATCTACGCGTTCGACGTGGCGGCGGACGGCAGCCTGGCGAACAAGCGCACCTTCGTCGAGATCGGCGACGGCGGCTATCCGGACGGGATGGCGGTCGACGCCCGCGGCCACCTGTGGGTGGCGACGTTCGGCGGCTGGCGCATCGACCGCTTCGACGCCGGCGGCGCCAAGGTCGGCGAGGTGCGCTTCCCGTGCGCCAACGTGACCAAGCTCGCCTTTGGCGGCCCCGACCTGCGCACCGTGTACGCGACCACGGCGCGCAAGGGCCTGTCGCCGCAGGAGCAGGCGGCGCAGCCGCTGGCCGGCGGACTGTTTACCTTCCGGGCCGACGCGCCCGGCTTGCCGCAGCATGCGCTGCGGCTGCAGGAGCATACCGAATGAACCAAGCACATCCCCCACGTCGCTTCCGTTCGCAGGACTGGTTCGACAACCAGGAGCGCATCGACATGACGGCGCTGTACCTCGAGCGCTTCATGAACTACGGGATCACGCCCGAGGAACTCCGTTCCGGCAAGCCGATCATCGGCATCGCCCAGAGCGGCAGCGACATCACGCCGTGCAACCGCATCCACCTGGAACTGGCCAAGCGCGTGCGCGACGGCATCCGCGACGCCGGCGGCATCCCGATGGAATTCCCGCTGCACCCGATCTTCGAGAACTGCCGCCGCCCGACCGCGGCGCTGGACCGCAACCTGGCCTACCTGGGCCTGGTCGAGATCCTGCATGGCTACCCGATCGACGCCGTGGTGCTGACGACCGGCTGCGACAAGACCACGCCGGCCCAGATCATGGCCGCGTCCACGGTCGACATCCCGGCCATCGTGCTGTCCGGCGGGCCGATGCTGGACGGCTGGTTCGAGGGCGAGCTGGTCGGCTCGGGCGCGGCGATCTGGAAGGGCCGCCGGCGCCTGGCGGCAGGCGAGATCGACGAGGACAAGTTCATCCAGATCGCCACCGCCTCGGCGCCGTCGGCCGGCCACTGCAACACCATGGGCACCGCGTCGACGATGAACGCCGTGGCCGAGGCGCTGGGCATGTCCTTGACCGGCTGCTCGGCGATTCCCGCGCCTTACCGCGAGCGCGGCCAGATGGCCTACGAGACCGGCCGGCGTATCGTCGGCATGGCGTTCGAGGACCTGCGCCCGTCGCGGATCCTGACGCGCGACGCCTTCCTCGACGCGATCGTCGTGAACGCGGCGATCGGCGGCTCCAGCAACGCCCAGCCGCACATCGTGGCGATGGCGCGCCACGCCGGCGTCGAGATCGCGCCCGAGGACTGGATGGAACATGGCTACGACGTGCCGCTGCTGCTGAACATGCAGCCGGCCGGGAAGTACCTGGGCGAGCGCTTCCACCGCGCCGGCGGCACGCCGGCCATCATGTGGGAACTGGAACAGAAAGGCCGGCTGCGCTCGCGTCGACTCACGGTGACGGGCCGCACGATGGCCGACAACCTGGTGGGCCGGGAAAGCCAGGACCGCGAGATGATCCGCCCGTTCGACCAGCCGCTCAAGGACAAGGCCGGCTTCATGGTCCTGCAGGGCAACCTGTTCGATTTCGCGATCATGAAGACGTCGGTGATCTCGGACGCCTTCCGCGCGCGCTACCTGTCGACGCCGGGCTCGGAAAACCGCTTCGAGTGCCGCGTGGTCGTGTTCGACGGCTCGGACGACTACCACCACCGCATCAACGATCCCGCGCTGAACATCGACGAGCGCACGATGCTGGTGATCCGCGGCGCGGGCCCGGTGGGCTGGCCCGGTTCCGCCGAGGTGGTCAACATGCAGCCGCCCGACGCCCTGATCAAGCGCGGCATCATGGCGCTGCCGACGCTGGGCGACGGCCGCCAGTCGGGCACGTCGGACAGTCCGTCGATCCTGAACGCCTCGCCGGAAAGCGCGGCCGGCGGCAACCTGGCGCTGCTGCGCACGGGCGACGTGGTGCGCGTCGACCTGAACACGGGACGCTGCGACGTGCTGCTGGACGACGGCGTGCTGGAAGCGCGCCGCCAGGATGCGCCGCCGCCGGTCCCGCCCAGCCAGACGCCGTGGCAGGAGATCTACCGCGCCACCGTGGGCCAGCTGCACACGGGCGCGGTGATGGAGATGGCGCTGAAGTACCGCGGCGTGGCGGACGACATGCCGCGGCATAACCACTGACCGCGGCGCCGTGCGCAGGCCTGGCGCGCTCCCCGAGCGCACCAGGCGCACCGCACCCGCCGGCACATCAAGCCAGCTTCAACTCCCCATCCACCACCCGCGCCAGTCCCAGCGGGTTCCCGTCCTTCAACTCTTCCGGCAACAGCGCCGCCGGCACGTCCTGGTAGCATACCGGCCGCAGGAAGCGCTCGATCGCCGTCGCGCCCACCGAGGTGCTGCGGCTGTCGGACGTCGCCGGGAACGGGCCGCCGTGCACCATCGCATGGCACACCTCGACGCCGGTCGGGAAGCCGTTGAACAGGATGCGGCCGGCCTTGCGTTCCAGCACCGGCAGCAGGCGCGCGGCCAGGTCCCGGTCGGCGGCCGCGGCGTGGATCGTGGCGGTCAGCTGACCCTCGACGTGGCGCGCCACCTGCAGCAGCTCGTCCTCGTCGCGGCACACGACGACCAGCGAGGCCGGGCCGAAGATCTCGTCCTCCAGCGCCGGGTTGGCCAGGAAGGTGGCGGCGTCGGCCTGGTACAGCGCGGCGCGGGCGGCGCAGCCGTTGCCCTCGGCGCCGCCCTGGGCGACCAGTTCGACGCCGGCGATGCCGGAGCGGCGTTCGACGGCGCCGGCATAGGCGGCGTGGATGCCGGCGGTGAGCATGGTGCCGGCGCCCTTGGCGCCCAGCGCGGCGGCGGCGGCGGCGCGGAAGGCGTCCAGGTCGGGACCGGCCAGCGCGATCACCAGGCCGGGGTTGGTGCAGAACTGGCCCACGCCCAGCGTCAGCGAATCGACGAAGCCCTGCGCCAGCGCCGCGCCGCCGGCAGCCAGCGCGCCCGGCAGCAGGCAGAACGGATTGATGCTGCTCATTTCCGCATAGACCGGCACCGGCACCTTGCGCGCATTCGCGGCCGCCACCAGCGCCAGGCCGCCGGCGCGCGAGCCGGTGAAGCCGACCGCCTGGATGGCCGGGTGGCCCACCAGGTCCTGGCCGACCTGGTTGCCTTCGCCGATCAGCAGCGAGAACACGCCGTCCGGCATGCCGCAGTCGAGCGCGGCCTGGCGGATCGCCTTGCCCACCAGTTCCGACGTGCCGAGGTGGGCGTTGTGGGCCTTGACGACGACCGGGCAGCCGGCCGCCAGCGCGGACGCGGTATCGCCGCCGGCGACCGAGAACGCCAGCGGGAAGTTCGACGCGCCGAACACGGCGACCGGGCCGAGCGGGATCTTGCGCAGGCGCAGGTCGGGACGCGGCGGCGTGCGCTGGGGCAGGGCGCCGTCGAGCGTCGCATCGAGGAAGCGGCCGGCGCGCACGACGCCGGCGAACAGGCGCAGCTGGTTCACGGTGCGGCCGCGTTCTCCTTCCAGGCGCGCGGCGGGCAGGCCGGATTCCTGGCCGGCACGCTCGATCAATGCCGGACCGAGGTCCATGATGCGTTCGGCGATCGTTTCCAGGAAGCGGGCGCGCTGCTCCAGCGGGACGGCGCGGTAGGCGTCGCAGGCCGCGTCGGCGAGCGCGCAGGCGGCGTCGACGTCGGTGCGCGCGGCCAGGCCGAAGGCCGGTTCGAGCGTGGCGCCGGTGGCCGGATTGAAGGCATGCGCGGTGCCGGAAGCCCCGCGCACGATGCGCTGGCCGATGATCATGTCGCCGTTGATGGTGGTCATGGAATTCCTTCTCTGAAGCGGTCGGATGGCGAGGGCAGGGGGCCCTGGCACGTCTCCCTGTTGTTGTGGTGAGGTTTGCGTCGAGTACTTCGGCCGGAAGATTAACACTATTTGTTATGCGCTACCATTGGTCGTGACTCCTGCGGCGAAGTATTGCCAGCGCTGGCAGCGCTTACAGGAGAAACCGGCCGTGCAGGCACATTGAAACCGGTTACAGGAGTATATCGCCGATCTCCATCTGGAACCGGCAAAGCCTATCGAAACATCCCGGGCCTAACATGTCCGACACGTTGCAAGACAGTATGCGTGGCAGTTACGTATTGATATGCGTTAATATCGAGGCCGCTGCAACGGATTTCTGTGACATATAAACAACAAATGTGAAGGCCGGTGTCCAAGATTTCATGTTCTGAACTCGATTTCACGACAATTGTTTAGTAAATCAGCGAAATTACGACACGAGGGGAATGGATGCACTGTTAGCGCGAACATTTTGCTTGCCACGGCCGCTGTCATTCGCTTAGCATTCCCATAGACCTATAACAACTAGCTAACAATAGCGACCAGGAGACAGATGCGATCCTCGAACCACCGCCGGCATGGCATGGGTGCCCGCGCGGCATGTGCCGCGGCGGCGCCCGTGCGCAGCGCACCGGCAGTCGCCGTGGCGCTGGCGCTGGCGCTGGCGGTCGGCGGCACGGCGGCGGTCAATGCCGGGGCGGCGCCGGCGTCCCCCGGCCCGGAAGGCGGCGCGGCCGCGCGCACGGTCGCCTACACGTGGGACAGCGTCGCGATCGGCGGCGGCGGCTTCGTCACCGCGGTGATCCCGAGCCGCGCGGCGCCGGGCGTGGCCTATGCCCGCACCGACGTCGGCGGCGCCTACCGCTGGGATCCGCAGGCGTGGCGCTGGGTACCGCTGCTCGACTGGGTGGCGCAGGACCAGACCGGCTTCCTCGGCATCGACGCGCTCGCCATCGATCCGC
>DAMAFT010000049.1:0-12323 GCA_031995805.1 Massilia sp. | reverse complement strand
GGCCGTGATGGTCGAGCTGATCCCCGAGCTGGCGCTGGTCGTCGGCCCCGTCGCGCCGGCGCCGGCGCTCGAGCCGGAACAGGCGCGGCTGCGCCTGGGCCGCCTGTTCCCCCTGTTCATCGACGTGTTCGCCGCCGCCGGGCACCCGCTGGTGCTGTTCCTGGACGACCTGCAGTGGGCCGACACCGCCACGTTGCGCCTGATCGAGCTGTCGATGCTCGACCAGGCGCAGCGCGGCCGGGGCCACCTGCTGGTCATCGGCGCCTACCGCGACAACGAGGTCGGCCCCCTGCATCCGCTGGCCGCGCTGCGCGACCGGCTGCTGGCCGCCGGCGCGCGCCTGTCGACGCTGGCGCTGGACCCGCTGACCGAGGCGCAGGTCGTGCGGATGGTGGCGGCGACCGTGCGCGTGGCGCCGGACGCGTGCGCGCCGCTCGGCCGCCTGTGCCACCGCAAGACCGGCGGCAACCCCTTCTTCCTGAACCAGTTCCTCGCTTCCCTGCACGACGCCGGCCACCTGCGCTACCGCGTGGAAGACGACCGCTGGGACTGGGACCTGGCCGCGATCGAGCGGGCGGCCTGCACCGACAACGTGGTCGACCTGTTGCTCGACAAGATCCGCCGCCTGCCCGCGGCCACGCAGCGCCTGCTGCAGCTGGCCGCCTCGAGCGGCAACCGCTTTTCGCTCGACACGCTGGCGCTGGTCGAGGAGCGCGGCGCCTGGGACACGCAGCAGGCCCTGTGGCCGGCGCTGGACGCCGGCCTGGTCCAGCCGCTCGACGAGCGCTACAAGTACGTCGACGCGGACAACGACGGCAGCACCGGCGCCAGCGGCGTGCACTACCGCTTCCTGCACGACCGCGTACAGCAGGCCGCCTACCTGGTGGCCGACCCGCCGGCGCGCGCCGCCAACCACCTGCGCATCGGCCGCGTGCTGCTGCGCCACGCGCCGCAGCAGCGCCGGGACGGCATGCTGTTCCAGGTCGTCGAGCAGCTCAATGCCGGCCGCGCGCTGGTCGACGATCCGGACGAGCGCGTGCAGCTGGCGGCGCTGAACCTGCGCGCCGGCGCCAGGGCGCGCCGCGCCGCCGCGTTCCAGGCCACGCTGGACTACATGCGCACCGGCCTCGAACTGCTGCCCGCGCAGGCCTGGAACGGCCATGGCGGCCTGTGGCACGACCTGCAGCTCGGCGCGGCGGAAAGCGCCTACCTGTGCGGCCGCTTCGACGATGCCGAAGCAATCTATCCGCTGGTGCGCGCACACAGCGCCAGCGCCCTGCAGGAGGTGCGCTGCATCACGGTGCAGGCGCACCAGTACCAGTTGCAGGGCCGCCTGCCGGACGCCATCGCCGTGCTGCGCGACGGCCTGGCGCTGCTGGACGTCGACGTCCCGCGCGAGGTACCGCAGCTCAAGGCGCGCTTCGGCGAGCTGTTCGCCGAGCTGGCGCGCCTGCACGGCGCGCGCCCGGCCGACGCCTTCCTGGCCGCCGGCGAGATGCGCGACCCGGCCGCGGTCGCCGCGATGCGGATGATGCAGGGGATGTGGCAGGCCAGCTACTATGCCGGCCAGCAGGACCTGAGCGCGCTGATGGTGCTGGCGATGACGCGCCTGTCGATGCAGAAGGGCAGCAGCGACTTCGCCGGCGTCGGCTACGTCGGCTACGCCTTCATGCTGGCACACTATGGCGGCGACGCCCGGCGCGGTTACGAATTCGGCGCGATGGCGCTGGCGCTGGCGCGCGGCCGGCCCAACCTGCAGGCCCGTACCCTCACGGCGCTGATGTTCGCCGCGATGACCAGCCACTGGACCCGGCCGCTGCGCGCCTCCGACGCGCTGTACGAAGAAGCGTCCGGCTGGGCGCTGGAAATCGCCGACTTCGTGCAGGTCGGCGTGGTGGCCGCCGTGCGCGCCACCGAACGGATCATCCTCGGCGACTACCTGCCCGACCTGCTGCACGCCGTCGAGGCGGACCTGGCGCTGATGCGCGCCAATGGCCAGCAGGCGATGGCCGACTGCTGCGTGGCCGGCGCGGTCCAGCCGGTCAAGTGCCTGATGGGCCTGGCGCCGCGCAGCGACAGCTACGACGATGCGACGTTCGGCGAGGCGCGCTTCCTCGCGACCCACGGCGGCTCGAGCCTGTTCCGCGCCTACTTCCTGCAAGGGAAGATCCGCAACGCCTACCTGTTCGACGGCGCCGACGCCGAGGCGCTGGCCGGCCAGCTCGACGCCGTCGTGCAGATCATGCGCGGCCAGGCCAAGGTGCCCGAGACCTCGTTCTACGCGGCGCTGATCTGGTTGCGCGCCTTGCGGCGCGACCCGGCGCGCGCCGACGCGGCCGCGCTGCGCGCCCGGATCGCGGCGCTGGCGGCCGGCTTCGCCAGCTGGGCCGCCCATGGCGCCGACAGCATCGTCGCGCGCCACCTGCTGCTGCAGGCCGAGCTGGCGCGCGGCGACGGGGGCAGCGGCGGCAGCGACGGCAGCGACGGCGACGTGGCGCGGGCGACGCGCGGCTACCAGCAGGCGATCGACGCGGCCGGCCTGGCCGGCTTCGTCAACCTGCAGGCGCTGGGCAACGAGCTGTGCGCGGAGTGCTGGCTGGAACACGGCCACCCGCGCGTGGCCGCGGTGTACCTGGGCGACGCCATCGCCCGCTACCGCCAGTGGGGCGCGGAGGGCAAGGCGGCGCAACTGCGCGAGCGCCACGCCGCCCTGCTGCCGCGCGTCCCCGATACGCTGGCGCAATCGTTTTCGGGCACCCGTACGGACGCCGGCGCCGCGCTCGACATGGTATCGCTGCTCAAGGCGACGCGGATCCTGTCGAACGAGGTCGGCCTGCGCAACGTGCTGCAGTGCCTGATGGCCATCGTGCGCGAGAACGCCGGCGGCCAGGTGGCGCGCCTGCTGCTGCTGTCCGGCGGCGCCTGGTGCCTGGAAGCGGACGTCGACGGCGAGGTCATCACCGTGCTGCAGTCGCGCCGGCTCGACCTGGACGCGGCCGCCGACGCCCAGTTCCCGCTGTCGCTGCTGCGCTACGCGATCCGCACCGGCACCGAGGTCATCGAGGACAACCTCGCCGGCGCCTCGCGTTTCGGCGCCGATCCGTACGTGCGGCAGCGCCACCCGCGCGCCGTCATGTGCCTGCCGATCCGGCACGGCGGACGCGTCGACGGCGTGCTGTATTTCGAGAACCGCCTGGCCGACGCCTCGTTCACCGAGGAGCGCGTGGAATTCCTGCGCATGCTGGGCGCGCAGGCGATGGTCTCGATCGCCAGCGCCAGGCTGCACGACGACCTGGAGCGCCGCGTCGCCGAGCGCACCGCGCAGCTCGAGGAAGCCAACCGCAAGCTGGCCGCGCTGTCGATCACCGACGGCCTGACCGGCCTGGCCAACCGCCGCCATTTCGACGAAGCGCTGCGCGCCGAATGCACGCGCGCCGCGCGCGTCAAGCAGCCGCTGGCCGTGGTCATGGTCGACGTCGACCACTTCAAGGCCTACAACGACCGCAACGGCCACCAGGCCGGCGACGCCTGCCTGGTGCGGGTCGCGCAAGCGCTGGCGGGAGCGGCGGGGCGCGCCGGCGACCTGGTCGCGCGCTACGGCGGCGAGGAATTCTCGCTGGTGCTGCCGAATACCGGCGCGGACGCGGCGCGCGAGGTCGGCGATGCGCTGCGCCTGGCCGTCGCCGCGCTGGACATCGCACATGCCGGCGCCGCCGCCGGGCAGGTGACGATCAGCGTCGGCATCGCCGCCTGCACGCCCGGCGACGACGCCGGTCCGGACGCGCTGATGGCGCGGGCGGACGCCGCGCTGTACCGCGCCAAGGGAGCGGGCCGCAACCGCGTGGTGCTGGACGGCGGCGCGGCCGCCTAGCAGCGCCGGTCCATCACGCCGCCGCCAGCGCGCGCCGGGCCGGCGCGCGCACGTCCGGCGCCGCGCCGCGCCCCGCCTGGGTGCGCTCGTCGAGCTGGAACGCCGCCACCGACGTCGCCAGCGACTGCGCCTGTTCCTGCAGCGCGGCCGCCGCCGCCGCGCCCTCCTCCACCAGCGCGGCATTCTGCTGCGTCACCTGGTCCATCTGGCCGATCGCCTGGTTGATCTGGCCGATGCCGGTGCTCTGCTCCTCGCCGGCGAGCATGATCTCGCCCATGATGCCGGTCACGCGCGCGACGCTGTCGACGATCTCCTGCATCGTCGCGCCGGCCTTGTCGACCAGTTGCGCACCGGTGTCGACGTTGGCGACCGACGCCGTGATCAGTTCCTTGATCTCCCTGGCGGCCGACGCCGAGCGCTGCGCGAGGTTGCGCACCTCGCCGGCGACGACCGCGAAGCCGCGCCCCTGCTCGCCGGCACGCGCCGCTTCGACGGCGGCGTTCAACGCCAGGATATTGGTCTGGAAGGCAATGCCGTCGATGACGGCGATGATGTCGACGATGCGCCGCGAGGACGCGTTGATGTTGCCCATCGTGTCCACCACCTGCGCCACGATCTGCCCGCCGCGCACCGCCACCTCGGATGCCGAGGCCGCGAGCCGGTCGGCCTGGCGCGCATTGTCGGCGTTGTTGCGCACGGTGCTCGTCAGTTCTTCCAGCGAGGCCGCCGTCTCTTCCAGGCTGCTGGCCTGCTCTTCGGTACGGCTGGACAGGTTCAGGTTGCCGGCCGCGATCTCGTTGCTGGCGCTCGCGATCAGTTCGCTGCTGTCGCGCACGCTGCGCACGGTGCCGGCCAGCTGCGCCTGCATGTCGGCGAAGCCGTGCAGCAGCTTGCCCATCTCGTCCTGGCGGCCGACGTCGACCCGCGTGGAAAGGACGCCCCGGGCCATCGCCTCGAAGTGTCCCAGCAACTGGTCGAGCGGGCGCACGATGGCGCGTACCAGCAGCACCGAGGACGCCACGATCAGCAGGGCTGCCACCGCCATGCCGCCGCCGAGGGCCAGCAGGATGTTGCGGTCGCGGCGCAGGCTGTCCTCGTATTGCTCGCGGGCCGAGGCGATCTGGTAGGCGTCCAGCTTCTCGGATGCCTTGTTGAATTCGCCGTAGCTCGCGGTCAGGTCCTTCATCGCCAGCCGGTCCACGGCGGGAATGTCGTGCCTGCGGACGGCGTCGGCCAGCGCCACCAACCCCTGGCGGACATACACGTCGCGCCTGGCGACGATGTCCCGGCTCAGCGCCTTTTCCTGCGGGTCCTGGGGCAGCGCCATGTACTCGGCCCACGCCTTGTCGGCCTGCGCGAGGAAGCCGGCCGCGCGCTCGAGCGTCGCCTCGACGTCCGGCGCGTCGGGGTGCAGGGCCGCGCGGTCGATCGTGAAGCGCGCCCGCGACAGGAAGTTCTTGGCGTTGCCGATCGCGATGCTCGACATGAGCTGGTCGGTATAGACGGTCTTCAGCGCCGCTTCCGCGCTGCGCAGCCCGGTCAGGCCCAGCAGGGCGAAGGCCATGAGGATCAGGCCGAGCAGGCCCATGGTGCCGATGAGGCGTGTGCGTATCGTAAGTTTCTTGAACATGTAGTTGGTATGGACATGACGAGGCCGTGCCGGCCGGAGACGGCGGCGCGGGGCAAAAGAAAAGGGAATACGCGGTCGGGGGCTGGGAACGCGCGGCGTTGCGAAAAGTTGCAACATTAGAACTGTAATATAAAAACTTACTAGGGAGAAATATTTGAGAAATTGTATGCACATTCGTGGATTTTCGTTGTGAATACACTACATCCGCCGATGGGTCGTGCGCCGATTCGTCCACCGTGCCGACGGCGGGGCAGCCCGCGGGCGTGCGGCAAACCAGCATGGATGCTCGCTATCGGTCGTTCGTTTTGGCGCTGTTCTCGTTAGCTGTGGATGAGCCCGACTGCAATGCGCGACGCCACGCCGTGGAACGGCGCCAGCCACTCCCGAAAGCGTCGGTGGCAGGCATTCACGTTTTGTACATGGATGGCCCCAGCGGCGCCGACGCGTACGCGCACGCCGGCGCGCAGGTTGACGGCCTGGTGCGCGATGCGGTGCTTGCGCGCGAACGCGCGGTAGGCGGCGTTGGCATCGGTCACCAGCAACGCCTGTGGATCGAGCCTGGGCAGCAGCGAATGCGCGAGCTGGCTCGCCGTCAGCGCGCCGCGACCCGTCACCGCGTCGACGGTCTGCCCGCTGCGATCGCGCGCAAGCAGGATACAGTCGAGTTCGCGCGAGATGCCGCGCTTGCCCGCCGCGCCGCCCCGCTTGCGTGGTGGCCGGTCGAGCTTGCGGGAGCCTTTCCGTGATTCCAGGATGAACAGCTCATCGGCGTCGACGATGCCTGTCAGCGCTTGCGGCCGGTCGAGCTTGACCCAGTGCAGGAAGCGGTGGCGCCAGCGCAAGGCGGTATTGCGATGCACGTCGACCCGCTTGGCCGCGCAGCGCACCGGCAGCGAATCGAGCAGCGCCGCCAGATAGTCGCGCCATTTGCCCTTCGATCGCAGCCGGGCCAGCGGCGTGCCGCTCAAGTCGTTGAAGGTGAGTCCGCACTGCCGGCAACGGTAACGCTGCAGGTCGTTGGCATGGCCATGGCGACACCAATGCACGGAAGCGCAGCGCGGGCAACGGCGGCTGGCCGACCTGATCCGCCCGATCAGCGCGATGATGCGGTCGAGCCCGGCTGATGGCTGCAAGGCAGCGAGGACTTGCCGGCGCTGCGGCTGGTTCAGCAAGGCCAGTCCAGCCAACCACGTTGCGAAACAGGGGGCTTGCATGGCTGTTCCCTATCAATGGCGACAGGGGTTGGACCGCGTGCCGGCTCAGCAGTTCAGTGCTCATCCACAGCTAACGGGAACAGCGCCTTCGTTTTTGCGGAAAACCGGATCAAGGCGGGATTTCCCTGGCAGACCTCATCCGCCATGACCGATGCCCTCACGCCCAACGGCGCAGCGTTACCCTGTCGCCGCGCGCGCGGCGTGCTGCCGCACGTCGACGCGGCTCAGGCGGCCGGCAAGATCCGGGTCGACGTGGAGCAGCTGCAGGCCGATTTGCTGTCGCTGAGTGCGCACAAGCTGTACGGCCCGAAGGTGCGCCGGGACCGCGCCCGCGCCTGCGGCGGACGGAACGGCCGCTGCCGTCCTGGCGCCATCGTCTGCCTACAACACTTTGCACCCTTTTTATTACCGACTATCACTATTTCATTGAACCAATGCCAATTGCATACTAACATCAACCTCTTGGAAATACTTGGTGAGAAATGGCCTTTGCACGTCCATTTCCGACATCAAAAAACCCGCCCCGTCAATCCACCCTCCCGCCACCATGCCCATCGAAACCGGTCTCAACACCTCCTCCGCCGCCACGGAAATCGTCTTCGTCGAAAACAACCTGCCCGACCTGGACGCGGTGCTCGCCGGCATCCGCGCCGGCGTCGAGGTGGTCCTGCTCGACAGCGCCGGCGACGGCCTGGCGCAGATCGCCGACGCGCTGCGCGGACGCAGCAACGTCGACGCCATCCACATCGTCTCGCACGGCGCCGCCGGCGCCCTGGACCTGGGCAGCACGACGCTGTCCGGCGCCACGCTGGCCGAGCATGCCGGGGCGCTCGGCACGATCGGGGCAGCGCTGGCCGCGGGTGGCGACATCCTGCTGTACGGCTGCGACGCCGGCGCCGGCAGCGCCGGAGCTGCCCTCCTGAACGGCCTGGCGTCGCTGACGCAGGCCGACGTCGCCGCCTCGAACGACCCGACCGGTGCCGCCGGCCTGGGCGGCGACTGGCAACTGGAGGCGCACACGGGTACAATCGAGGCGGCGCTGTGCTTCACCGACGCCTTCACGGCGCAGTACGACCACCTGCTGATCAACGCGCGCCCGACGCTCGCCGAATACATTCCGGTAATCATGGGCGGCAAGGAAGACACGCCGGGCGTGATCACGTTCGCCGACATCCTGGCCGCCGCCACCGTATCCGACCCCGACGGTACCGTGACGGCGTTCCGCATCGTGGGCTTCTACAGCGGCGGCACCACCTTCAAGGTCGGCACCAGCCTGGAAACCGCGGGTTCCACCATCAACGACGTCATCATCGACGCCACCCACAACCTGTACTACACCCCGCCGGCCGATAACTATTCCCTGCCGGGCGGGGGCATCGGGATGGTCGAGGTGGTGGCGGTCGACAACCTGGGCGCCCAGTCCTTCGGCAGCGCGACCGTGTACGTCAACCTGGCCCCCGTCAACGACGCGCCGTCGATCGGCTACGGCAACTACGTCCAGGGCGTAGCGGAAGACACGACCAGCCCGGACCACGAGGATGTTTCCGATCCCGCCAACCACCCGGTCGCCAACCAGGGCAGCGACATCGCCAGCCTGGTCCGCAATTCGGGCTTCCAGGACAAGGAACAATCCGACGCGACGGGCATCGCCATCGCCGGCAACGACGCCGACCCGCTCACCCAGGGCCGCTGGCAGTATTCGACCGACGGCAACGGCGAATTCTGGCACGACGTCGGCACGGTCTCGGCGGCGTCCGCCCTGCTGCTGCCCGCGAGCGGCGCGGCCTACCTGCGCTTCGTGCCGGTGGCCGAATTCAGCGGCAAGCCGGGTTCCCTGACCGTGCATGCGGTCGACGGCAGCGACCCGGCTATCCAGTTCAGCACCTGGAACGGCACCACCGAGCAGCGCCAGACCTTCGACACCACGACCGACGACGCAGCCACCTCGGCGGTCTCGCCGTCCGGCGTGGAATGGCAGACCGAGGTCTACGGCGTCAACGACCTTCCCGTGTTCACCGGGCTGGGCGCCGCCGACAACCAGACCGTGTTCGCGAGCGACGCCGCCGTCCTGGTCGACAAGACCCAGGACATCGCCGTGACGGACGTGGACAGCCCCGATTTCGAGAACGGCTACCTCGACATCAAGATCGCCAGCGGCCGCGGCGCCGGCGACGTACTGGCGGTCCGGGAAGACGCCGACGTCACCCTGAGTTCCGGCATGAACTTCAACAGCATCATCTCGGTCGGCGGCGTCGCGGTCGGCCAGATCGGCTACGGCGCCACCGGCGCCGGACAGGATCTCGCCATCTACCTGATGGGCGGCGCCACCCCGGCCAACGTCGCCACCCTGCTGCGCCACATTACGTTCGACACCACCGGCAGCGCGGCGGGCGACCGCACCGTCACCATGCAGGTGTACGACGGCGACAGCGGCGCCTCGGCCGTCGGCTCGACCGTCGTGTCGGTGAAGGTCGCGCCGACGGTGTCCATCACCAGCAACCGCACTTCACTCAAGGCCGGCGACGAAGCCCACATCATCTTCACCTTCAGCGAAGCACCCACCGACTTCGACTTCTCCGACATCACGGTGGTCGGCGGCACCCTGAGGGGCTTCCAGAACATCGGCAATCCCCGGCTCTACGACGCGGTATTCGTACCGACCGGCGACATGCAGAGCACCAGCGGCTCGGTCTCGATCGCGGCCGGCCAGTTCTTCAACGCGCAGGGCACGCCCAATGTCGCCAGCACCGGCAATGCCGCGATGACGGTCGACACCAAGGCGCCGACGCTGACGATCAGCGCCGACAAGACCACGGTGAAGGCCGGCGAGACGGTCGCCCTGACCTTCACCTTCGACGAGGCGCCGGTCGGTTTCGCCGCGGGCTATGTCGGCTATTACGGCGGCGCGCTCACGAACTTCCAGCCTACCGCCGACAACAAGGTGTTCACCGCCACCTTCACGCCGGCCGCCAACCTCGATACCGTGAACGCCGCGGTCAGCGTGGGCGCCAACGCCTACGTCGACGCACTGGGCAATCGCGGGACCGGCAGCAACGTCGTCGCCATCGGCGGCGACACCAAGGCGCCGAACGTCACCATCACGGCCGACAAGACCGCCCTCAAGGCCGGCGATACGGCTACCCTCACCTTCACGTTCACCGAAGCGCCTGCGAGCCTGGCCACCGGGGACATCGCCGTCAGCGGCGGCACGCTCGCCAACCTCCAGGCCGGCGCCGACGCCAAGGTGTATACCGCAACCTTCACGCCGGCCGCCAGCGACAACCTGGCGGCCACGGTCGGACTCGCCGCGGGCGCCTACACCGACGCCGCCGGCAATGCCGGCAAGCCGAGCAACGTGCTGGCCATCGGCGGCGACACCCTCGCGCCGGGCGTCGTCGTCACCAGCAGCGCTGCCACGCTGAAAACGGGCGAGACGGCCACCATCACCTTCACCTTCAGCGAAGCCCAGCTGGGCTTCGACGACGCCGACGTGCAGGTCGCCGGCGGCACGCTCGGCCCGCTCGTCGCCAGCGCGAACGACCCGAAGGTGTACACCGCGACCTTCACGCCCACCGCGGACACCGACGGCATCGCCGCCAGCATCACGGTGAACGCGGGCGGCTACACCGACACCACCGTCAATGCGGGTACCGGCGGGCACGTCGACATCGCGGCCGACACGCACGCGCCCACGCTGGCCATCAGCGCCGACAAGAGCGTACTGACAGCCGGCGGGACGGCCACCATCGGCTTCACCTTCAGCGAGGCGCCGCTGCACTTCGACGCCGCCGACCTGGCCGTGTCCGGCGGCCAGCTGGGCGCAATTACCGCCACCGGCGACCCGAAGGTGTTCAGCGCCACCTTTACGCCGGACGCAGCCGACGCCTTGAACGCCTCGGTCGGCCTGGCCGCCGTGCACTACACCGACGCCGCCGGCAACCTGGGCTCGACCGCGAATCCCGTCACCTTCGGTGGCGACACCAAGGCGCCGACGCTGGAGATGTGGGCCAACCGGACGAACATGATCGCCGGCATGGGCGCCCAGCTGACGCTGTCCTTCAGCGAGGTGCCCACCGGTTTCGACGTGAACGACATCGCCCATGCCGGCGGCACGCTGGGCGAGCTCACGGCCACCGCCGACCCGAAGGTGTTCACCGTCGCCTTCACCCCGGACGCCAGCAATGCGCTGGACGCCTGGGTCGCGGTGGCCGCCGGTGCCTGGAGCGACGCCTCCGGCAACGCCGGCGGCGCCGGCGACAAGGTGACGTTCAGCGGCGACACGCTCGCCCCCACCGTGGCCGTCACCACCGACCGCACCACGCTCAAGGCCGGCGAAACGGCCACGCTGACCTTCACCTTCAGCGAGGCCCCGCACGGCTTCGCCAGCGAGGACATCTACGCGGTCGGCGGCAGCGTGACCGGCCTGGCGCCGACCGCAAGCGACAAGGTCTACACCGCCACCTTCACGCCGGACCCCGGCCAGGCCGTCGTCTCCGGCATGGTCGGCGTGCTGATGGGCAGCTTCACCGATGCGGCCGACAACGGCAACCCGCCCACCACCGTCAACGCCATCATCGGCGGCGACACGCTGGCGCCGGGGGTGACCGTCACGGCCGACAAGACCGTCCTCAAGGCGGGCGAGACGGTCGCCCTTACCTTCACGTTCACCGAAGCGCCGACCGGCCTGGTGGCCGAGGACATCGCCGTCGGCGGCGGCACGCTGACGAACTTCCAGGCCACCGCCGATGCCAAGGTCTACACCGCGACTTTCACCCCGGACGCCAGCGACGCCCTGGCGGCCACGGTCGCCATCGCCGCGGGCGCCTATACCGACGCCGCCGGCAACGACGGCACGGCCAGCAACGTGCTGGCCATCGGCGGCGACACCCATGCGCCGACCGTGGCCGTCACCACCGACCGCGCCACGCTGAAGGCTGGCGAGACGGCCACCATCTCCTTCACCTTCAGCGAAGCGCCGCAGGGCTTCGACGACGCCGACGTGCACGTCGTCGGCGGCACGCTCGGCCCGCTCGTCGCCGGCACGAACGACCCGAAGGTGTACACGGCGACCTTCACGCCGACGGCGGACGCCGACAGCTTCGCCGCCAGTATCGCCGTGAGCGCGGGCGGCTACACCGACGCGGCCGGCAACGCCGGCGCCGGCGACCACGCCGCCATCGCGGCCGACACGCGCGCGCCCATGCTAACCATCGGCGCCGACAAGACCGCCCTGAAGGCCGGCGAGACGGCCACCGTCACCTTCACCTTCAGCGAAGCGCCGCTGCACTTCGACGCCGCCGACATCGCCGTGACCGGCGGCGCGCTGGGCGCCATCGTTCCGACTGCCGACCCGAAGGTCTACAGCGCCACCTTCACCCCGGCCGCGGCCGACGCCCTGGCCGCCTCGATCGGCCTGGCCACCGTGCGCTACACCGACGCCGCCGGCAACGTCGGCGCCGCGCCCACCGTCCTCGCCTTCGGCGGCGACACCAAGGCGCCGACGCTGGAGATCCAGGCCAACCGGACCAACCTTTCCTCCGGCATCACGCCGGTGCTGACGCTGTCCTTCAGCGAGGTGCCCACCGGTTTCGACGTGAACGACATCGCC
>DAMAFT010000048.1:0-12452 GCA_031995805.1 Massilia sp. | reverse complement strand
TGTTCGGCGTCGAGGCGCTGATCCGCTGGCGCCATCCGGAGCACGGCATGGTGCCGCCGCCGCGCTTCATCGGCCTGGCCGAGGAATCCGGCCTGATCGTCGCCCTGGGCGAATGGGTGGTGCGCACCGCCTGCCGCCAGGCGCAGGCCTGGCGCGCGGCCGGCCTGGCGCCGCTGACGGTGTCGGTGAACGTGTCGGCGCGCCAGTTCGAGGAACGGCGCCTGGTCGAACGCGTGGCCGGCGCCCTGCGCGACAGCGGCCTGCCGACCGGCGCGCTCGAGCTGGAAGTCACCGAAAGCCTCCTGATGCGCGACCTGCACCAGGCGGTCGAACGGATGCGCGAGCTCGAGGCGATGGGCGTGTCGCTGTCGATCGACGACTTCGGCACCGGCTATTCGAGCCTGTCGGCGCTGAAGTCCTTCCCGATCAGCACCCTCAAGATCGACAAGTCCTTCGTGCGCGACCTGGGCCACTGCGCCGACGACCAGGCCATCGCGCTGGCCGTGATCTCGCTGGGCCACCGCCTGCACCTGCGCGTGATCGCCGAGGGCGTCGAGACCGAGGAACAGCGCGACTTCCTGCGCGCGCACGAGTGCGACGAGATGCAGGGCTACCTGTTCAGTCCACCGGTGGCGGCGGACAGGATCGCGGCCCTGCTGCGGGAGCAGGACGGCGTGCGGATCGAGGACGCGCTGCCGGCGGGCTGACCGGATACGTCGCCCCGTCCGTCACCCGCCCCGCAACCTGCGGATCAACGCATCCGGCGCCGCCTCCACCTGCAGCAGCGCCGCATGCGCCGGCCGCACGAAGCCCTTCTCGACCATCTGCGCCGCGAAGGCCACGAGGCCGTTCCAGAAGCCGTCCACGTTGTACAGCCCGACCGGCTTGGCGTGGATCCCGAGCTGGGCCCAGGTCACCATCTCGAACAGTTCTTCCAACGTGCCGAAGCCGCCCGGCATGGCGATGAAGCCGTCGGCCAGGTCGGACATCATGGCCTTGCGCTCGTGCATGTCCTTGACGACGAACAGCCGCGTCAGGCCGGCATGCCCGACCTCGCGCTCGACCAGCGCCTTCGGGATCACGCCGGTGGCCTCGCCGCCCAGGCGCAGCACCTCGTCGGCGATCACGCCCATCAGGCCGACCTTGCCGCCGCCGTAGACCAGCGCGATATTGTGCTCGACGAGCGCGCGGGCCAGTTCGCGCGCGGCGTCGGCGTAGCGGGGATCGGCGCCGGGCGAGGCGCCGCAGTAGACGGCGATCGATTTCATGGAATTCCTTCGGTAGTGGGGCGGCTCAGTCCTGGCGCGCTTCCGGCGGCAGCTTCTTGAGGTAGTCCTCGGACAGGCGCTGGAACAGCGCATGCGTCTCGCCGCGCAGGTAGGGGCCGACCATCGACAGCACCTGGTAGCAGCCGCGCGCCAGCGCGTCGGCGATGGCCTGCTGCTCGCTGTACTTGCGCGGATTGCGCACGTACTCGTAGGACAGCCAGTAGGTGGCCACGACCACCATATTGGTCGCCATCGCACCGATCTGGGCGTCGCCCGCTTCCAGCGAGCCTTCGCTGCGCAGGTCCTCGCACAACTGGCGCGCCACCTTGATCTTGTGCGCCAAGATCGCCTTGAAGTGCAATTCCAGCTTGCGGTTGCGCGACAGCAGGTCGTTCAGGTCGCGGTAGAAGAAACGGTACTTCCAGATCAGTTCGAACATCAGGTGCAGGTAGGTCCACACGTCTTCCATGTTCGAGCGGCGCCCGGCCGGCACGGTCAGGATGCGCTCGATCTCGGCCTCGAACTGCACGAAGATCGAGTTGACGATGTCGTCCTTGTTGCGGAAGTGGTAATACAGGTTCCCCGGAGAGATATTCATCTCTTCGGCGATCACGGTGGTCGTGATGTTCGGTTCACCGAACTCGTTGAACAGCCTGAGCGACAGCTCGAGGATCCGTTCGCGGGTACGGCGTGGTGCTTTTTGTTGCATGGAAGACAGCATGGTTGGATCGTTCCGCAAGGATATCACCGACCGGGCCCTGGCGGCCACCGGCGGCTCAGGCCCGCAGCGCTTCCAGCTCTTGCATCACCGCCGCCAGCACGCGCGGGTTGCGGCCGAGGGCGACGTGGCCGACGCCGCCGAACGCGACATTGCGCGCACCCGGCAGTTCGCTGGTGGTCTGGGGCGACACGATATTGTCCTGGTGCGTATAGATCGACGTGACGAGCGCGCGCACGCCGGCCGTCTCGGCGTCGGCCAGCGCGCGCAGCCATGGGCTGTCCATGCGCATCTGCACGGCATTGATCCCCGGCCCGAAGCGCGCCAGCGCGGTGCCGTGGTGGGGCGAGCCGAGCGTGACCACGCGCGCCACCCGATCGGTGCCGTAGCGGCGCATCCAGGCGCGCGCCACCAGCCCGCCCATGCTGTGGCCGACGAGCACGACCCGCGGCGCCCCGGTGGCGGCGCACAGTTCGCGCACGCGCTGCTCGACCAGCGCCGCGAAGTCGTCGATGTCGCCGCCGACCGGTTCCAGGTCGACGCCGGCATGGCTGATGCGCGCCGCATCCAGCAAGGGGACCAGCCAGGCCCAGTAGCCGCTGTTGCAGCCGTAACCATGGACCAGCAGCACCGGCGGAGTCGCGCTGCCCGCATGGATGCGCAGCGCCGCGCGACCGCGGGGCACGTGCCAGGACGTGACCAGCATGCTGCATCGGAATTCCTCGGCAAACAGGCGCAGGCGCGCGGGCCAGTCGAGGCGATAGGGTTCCGGCGTGGGACTGGCGGCGCGCGATGACAGCAGGAAATTATTCAGGTTGATCGCCAGCCGCACCAGCACGACGCCGCCCAGGCCGACCAGCAATGCCGCCCACGCCGGCGCCCCGAGCGCCAGCGCGGCGCCGGCGACGAGTAGCGCAAAGACGGCCTGCAGGACCAGGATCCCCTGCAGCAGGCGACGCGCGCTTCGGACCATCACGCCGCCGGCGCCGCGGCAGGCGCAAGAAAGAAGGGGCAAAAAATCAGCATGCCATGCAGTGTAAACGAAAGCCGCCACCGCGCCGTCAAGCCCCGCAGAGCCGCCCCTCGACCTGCCTCAAACCGGGGTCAGAGCCCGGCTCTGACCCCGGCTCTGACCCCGGTTTGATGGAGGTCAGTCCTTGCGCAGCATCTGGCGGGCGATGCCGCGCAGGATGTTGACTTCTTCGGTTTCGAGCTGGGTGCGGGCGAACAGGCGTTTCAGGCGCGGCATCAGTTTTTTCGGGTTGTCGGCGTTCAGGAAGCCGATCGCGACCAGCGCTTCTTCCAGGTGGGCATACATGCCCTCGACCTGCGCCACGCTCGCCGCTTCGCCCTGGAAGCCGATGCCTTCCTGCGTGCGGTTTTCTCCCTGTCCCGCCAGGCGGCATTCGTAGGCCAGCACCTGGGCCGCCTGCGACAGGTTCAGCGAGGCGTAGTCCGGATTCGCCGGGATATTGATCAGGACATTGCACTGCTCGACAATCTGGTTCGGCAGGCCGACGCGCTCGTTGCCCAGGATGACGGCCGGGCGCAGGTCGGCGTGGCCCGCCGCGTGCGCCGAGAACGCGCGCGGCGTCCACACCGGCGGCGAGAATTCGCGCAGGCGCGCCGAGACGGCCGCGGCGAAATTGCAGCCGTCCAGCGCCTCGGCGATGCTGCCGACGATGCGCGCGCCCTGCAGCACGTCGATGGCGCCGCTGGCGAAGGCGACCGCTTCCGGGTCCTGCAGCGGCTCGTCGCAGCGCGGCGCCACCAGCACCAGGTCGGCGAAACCCATCGTCTTCATGGCGCGCGCCACCGAGCCGACATTGCCGGCACGACTGGTTTCCACTAACACAAAACGCAGGCGTTTGAAAAGAGATATATCAGTTTCGGTCTGGTTCATTTACAATAGCGGCATCGCGCGGTGACGAGCGTTGAAATACGGACTGCAAGGTTCGCGATTTTAACGGCTTCGGCACCGCTTTGCTCTTTATAATTTTCCTTCGTTCAGATCGTTCACGGCGCCAGCGCGCGGTGGGCGTCAGCATTTATTTACGGAAGCTTTCATGCACCCAATGCTCAACACGGCCATCAAGGCCGCCCGCCGCGCCGCGACCGTCATCAACCGCGCCTCGTTCGACCTCGATCGCATCACCATCAGCGAAAAAAGCCACAACAACTTCGTCACCGACATCGACCAGGCGGCGGAACAGGCCATCGTCGAGACGCTGCTGAAAGCCTACCCCGACCACGCGATCCTGGGCGAAGAGAGCGGCGCCTCGAGCAACCTGAACGACGAGAGCGAACACGTCTGGATCATCGATCCGATCGACGGCACCACCAACTTCCTGCACGGCTACCCGAACTTCTGCATCTCGATCGCGCTGCAGCAGCGCGGCATGATCACGCAGGCCGTGGTCTACGACCCGGTGCGCAACGACCTGTTCACCGCGTCGAAGGGCGGCGGCGCCTACCTGAACGACAAGCGCATCCGCGTGCGCAACCCGGACCGCATCAACAAGGCCCTGATCGGCGCCGGCCACGGCGCCGAGCCGCGCCAGCTGGCCGAATACCTGCGCATGTACGAAGTCGTGGCGGCGCGCTGCCACGGCGTGCGCTCCAGCGGCTCGGCCGCGCTGGAGCTGGCCAACGTCGCCGCCGGCCGCGTCGACGGCTTCTTCGAGAAGGGCCTGAAGGTCTGGGACATCGCCGCGGGTTCGCTGCTGGTGACCGAAGCGGGCGGCATCGTCGGCGAGTTCAACGGCGAATCGCAATACCTGAACAAGGGCGACGTGATCGCCGCCGGCCCGAAGGTCTTCGCCGGCATGGTCAACCTGCTGACTCCGTTCGCGGGCTGATGCGCGGGCCGACGGCGGGATTCCCGCCTTTCGCGTAGAATACGCCCCCGTGTAAGTCCGGGGAGTGCCGCGGGCCTGCCTGGCCGCGCGGCACTTCCGCCGCGGGCTTCGTGCAAGCCCGCCATCGTCCACGAGGCCCCATGCCTCCCCGCCCGCACCGGCGCGCCCTGGCGGCGCCAGCTGCGCTAGAATTTCCATAGCGAAACATTTTTACTTATAATCCGCGCGTCCGCGACACATCGTCGTCGGTTGCGTCTTGGTGGTCCGGCTCCAGTACCGGCCACCCTGTGTCATGCAATCCGATCGGCTGGACTGGCGCCCTTTGCCGGGCGACGCGCCGATCCCTATAGAAAACCTATGTCATTCAATACTCTCGGCTTGTCCGACGCCATCGTGCGCGCCGTCACCGAAGCCGGCTACACCGCCCCGACCCCGATCCAGGCCCAGGCCATCCCGGCCGTGATGCAAGGCGGCGACCTGCTGGCCGGCGCCCAGACCGGCACCGGCAAGACCGCCGGCTTCACGCTGCCCGTGCTGCACCGCCTGTCGACCGACAAGGTCGGCGCGGCATTGACGAACAAGACGTCCAAGCGCGCCATCCGCGCCCTGGTGCTGGCCCCGACCCGCGAGCTGGCCGCCCAGGTCGAGGAAAACGTGCGCATGTACGCCAAGTACCTGAACCTGAATTCCGCCGTGATCTTCGGCGGCGTCGGCATCCACCCGCAGATCAAGCTGCTGGCCAACGGCGTCGACATCCTGGTCGCCACCCCGGGCCGCCTGCTCGACCACGTGTCCCAGGGTACCATCAAGCTCGACAAGATCGAGATCCTGGTGCTGGACGAAGCCGACCGCATGCTCGACATGGGCTTCATCCACGACATCCGCAAGGTGCTGGCGGTGCTGCCGCCGAAGCGCCAGAACCTGCTGTTCTCGGCCACCTTCTCGGACGAGATCAAGGGCCTGGCCGACCGCCTGCTGGACAACCCGGCCATGATCGAAGTGGCCCGCCGCAACTCGACCGTGGAAGTGATCGCCCAGAAGATCCACCCGGTCGACCGCGACAAGAAGCACCCGATGCTGGCGCACCTGATCAAGACCAACAACTGGAAACAGGTACTGGTCTTCACCCGTACCAAGCACGGCGCCAACAAGCTGGTCGAGCAGCTCGGCAAGGACGGCATCGGCGCGATGGCGATCCACGGCAACAAGAGCCAGTCGGCGCGCACCAAGGCGCTGGCCGAGTTCAAGGACGGCAGCCTGACGGCGCTGGTCGCCACCGATATCGCGGCGCGCGGCATCGACATCGACCAGCTGCCGCACGTGGTCAACTACGACCTGCCGAACGTACCGGAAGACTACGTCCACCGTATCGGCCGCACCGGCCGCGCCGGCGCCACCGGCGAAGCCGTGTCGCTGGTCTGCGTGGACGAGCATCAGATGCTGAAGGACATCGAGAAGCTGATCAAGCAGACCCTGCCGCGTCACGTGATCGATGGCTTCGAACCGGACCCGACCGCCAAGGCGCAGCCGATCCAGCTGCGCAGCGGCGCACCGGGCCACGCCAACCGCGGCGGCCGTCCGGGCGGCAACCGTCCGGCCGGCGGCAACGGCGGCAACGGCGGCAATGGCGGCGCCAAGCCGCGCACCCAGGCGGCATCGGGCGGCCAGCGCGGCGGCAACGGTGGCGGCAACGGCGGCAACACTGCGGCGCTGCTGTCGGGCCGCGGCGGCCAGCCGGGCAACCGCAATGGCGGTAACGGCGGCGGCAATGGCGGCAACGGCGGCGGCAACGGCGGTGGCGGCAATCGCAGCGGCCAGGGCCGCGGCCCGCGCCCGGCCGGCCAGCGCTCGGGCGGCAATCGCTGATCCCATCGCCAGCTTCAGCCAGTACCCGTAATACCGTCGCCCCTGCCCTACGCAGGGGCGACGTCGTTCCGGGCCGGCACCAGGCGGATAGTTGATCACTCAAGTACTTGCAAACCATTGCAGACGCGCATATACTTGATCACTCAAATATTCCGCAACCACTGGAGCCGCCATGAGCACCGACACCCTCACCACCGAATTTTCCCTGCGCCTGGCCCGCGCCTGGGCCACCCTGTCGCGCCGCCTCGACAACGCCCTGGGCGGCCACCACGGCATCAGCTTCGCCGACTACCAGTTGCTGCGCCACCTGCAGCAGGCGCCGGGCGGCCGGCTGCGCCGCGTCGACCTGGCCGACAAGCTGGGCCTGACCGCCTCCGGCGTCACCCGCTCGCTGCTGCCGCTGGAAAAGATCGGCCTCGTCGGGCGCCAGAGCGATCCGCGCGACGCCCGCGTCGGCTATGCCCTGATCACACCGGCGGGCGCCGAACTGGTCACGAACGCGACCACCGTGGTCGACAACATCAGCCGCGCCGTGCTGGGCGGTCCGTCGCGCGCCCAGCTCGAGGCGACGTCGGCGCTGCTGGTCCAGATCGCCGGCGTGCCGCAATGAGCGCCACGGCCGGCAACGATACCGGCAAGGGCGCCCTGCTGCGCGACGCCAACTTCGCCTGGCTGATGGGCGGCGGCGGCGTCTCCGCCCTCGGCGACCAGTTCACCATGATCGCCCTGCCCTGGCTGGTCCTGAAGCTGACCGGCGACCCGGTCATGCTGGGCCTGGTCGTGGCGCTGATGGGCGTGCCGCGCGCCGTGCTGATCCTGTTCGGCGGCGCGCTGGTCGACCGTTACTCGCCCAAGCGCGTACTGATGCTGACCAAGCACGTGAATACCGCGCTGCTCGCCGTCCTGTGCCTGCTGGTCTGGACGGCGCAGGCCACCCTGCCGGTCGTGGTGGCGCTGGCGCTGGGCCTGTCGCTGGCGTCGGCCTTCAGCATTCCGGCCGGCACCTCGATACTGCCGCACGCCATCGCGCCGGAACGCCTGCAGGCGGCCAACGGCATGATGATGGCGATCCGCCAGATGACGACACTGGCCGGGCCGCTGCTGGCCGGCCTGCTGTTCGTGCTGGGCGGCGACGGCAGCGCCGGCATGGCCGATGCGCGCGGCCTGGCGCTGGCCTTCGGCTTCGACGCCTTCAGCTACGCCTTGTCGGCCTGGACCCTCGCCAGGGTCAGGCTGCGTCCGGCCGCGGCCGCGGCGCCGCAGCCGGTGCTGCGCGCGATCCACGAAGGCCTGGCCCTGGTCTGGCGCGACCCGACCTTGCGCACCTGCTTCGTCTACTGGGGGCTGTGCGCCTGCATCGTCGGCGGCATCATGCAGGTGGCGCTGCCGCTGCTGGTGAGCGAACGCCTGCACGGCGCCTCCGCGCTGGCCCTGCTGATGGGCGCGCACGGCGCCGGCGCGCTGGCCGGCATGGCGCTGTCCGGCATGCCCGGGCGGCGCCGGCCCGGCAAACTGGGCATGACGCTGCTGGCGGTCGACGGCGCCGTCGGCCTGCTGCTGGCGCCGCTCGGCCTCATCACGGCGAGCTGGCAGGGCATGGTCGTCCTCGTCGGCGTCGGCGTGCTGGGCGGCTTCGTCAACGTGGCCGTGTTCACCTGGCTGCAGCAGCGCGTGCCGCAGGCCATGCTGGGACGCATGATGAGCATCTTCATGTTCATCTTCATGGGCCTGGCGCCGCTGGCGGCCGCGCTGGCCGGCTGGCTCGCGGCGCGCATCCCGCTCGGCATGCTGTTCGCCGGCGCCGGGCTGGGCCTGGCGGGGGCCGCGCTGCTGGCCTGGCTGTTCACACCGATGCGCGTCCTCGACGATGCGCCGGCGCGGCAAATCGGCTAGCATTGGGGACTGTTTCGTTTAATAAACAAAAAGAGCCCCCATGCCCCGCTTCGCCGCCAACCTGAGCCTGCTGTTCAACGACCTCGGCTTCCTCGAACGCTTCGCCGCGGCCCGCGCGGCCGGTTTCGACGGCGTCGAATTCCTGTTCCCTTACGCCTTCGAGCCGGAGCAGATCCTCGGCCGCCTGCAACGCTACCAGCTCGAACTGGTGCTGCATAACTTCCCGGCCGGCGACTGGGCGGCGGGCGAACGCGGCATGGCGTGCGACCCGCGCCGCATCGGCGAATTCCAGGACAGCGTCGGACTGGCGCTCGAATACGCCGTCGACCTGGGCGTGAAGCGCCTGCACTGCCTGGCCGGCAAGCTGCACCCGGCGGTAGCGCCGGAACGCGCCCACGCGACCTTCGTCGACAACCTGCGCTTCGCCGCCGCCCAGCTGGCGCCGCACGGCATCGACCTCCTGATCGAACCGATCAACGACCGCGACATCCCCGGCTACTTCCTGACGCACAGCCGCCAGGCTGCCGCCATCATCGCCGAATGCGCCGTCGACAACCTGTTCCTGCAATACGACGTCTACCACATGCAGCGCATGGAAGGCGACCTGGCGCATACGCTGCGCGAACTGCTGCCGCTGGTGCGCCACGTCCAGGTCGCCGACGTGCCGGGACGCCACGAACCGGGCACCGGCGAGATCAACTATCCCTTCCTGTTCAGCCTGCTCGACGAGCTGGGCTACGACGGCTGGGTCGGCTGCGAGTACCACCCGCGCGGCGATACCGTCGCGGGCCTGGACTGGCGCGAGCGGCTGGCGCCGCGCTGATGCGCCGATGCGCCGATGCGCTGACGTCGATGCACGCCGTGCATCGCGCGTGCTCTTGAGCTTGGGCAATATCGGCGCAGGGCGGCTTTGAAAAAATGGGGCTTTTCGGGAACGGCCATTTGCCGACCAGAAAGGACCCATGGATCTCCGCCGCCTGTCCTCCCGTCTTTCCCTCCTGTTCCTCCTCGCCTGCGCGCTCCTGCTCGGCGGCTGCGCCAGCAACGGCCCGGTCAGCCTGGCCGAAGTGCGCGACTTCGCCGACGCCTCGGCGCGCCTGGGCGGCTACGGCGAGCTGGCGCGCCGCTACCGCGACACCTACGAACGCGAACAGCCCTACCTGTCGCCGGCCGCCGACCGCATCGCCAAGGAAAACGACGCGCGCCGGCGCGCCGTCTACGATGACTTCGTCAGCATCCAGAAGAGCGTCGTGCTGTACATGCAGACACTGGGCGTGCTGGCCGGCGACGCCCGCTACGACCTGTCCGAGCGCATCGACGACCTCGGCAACGGGCTGAAGGCGAACACCGAATCCGGCCTGCAGCAGCGCCACATCGCCGCCTACACCGGCCTGACGCGGCTGCTGACGCGGGTGATCGCCTCCGGCTACCAGGCGCGCAGCGTGGAGACCATGGTGCGCGACGGCGACGCCGACGTGCAGGTGCTGCTGGAGGCGATGATCGCCCTGACCCGGCTGTACGCCAAGACCAACGAGAACGAGAAGAAGACGGTGCTGGGCATCTTCGACGTCGAGATCCCGTTCTCGAGCCGCAACGCCGACCGCATGCTGGTCACGCTGGCCAAGGTGCACTACCTGAACAAGTCGACCGAGTACCGCCTGGTCGACAAGCGCTACGACGCCGCCCTGCAGGGCCTGACCAAGGTGGCGCTGGGGCACCAGAAGATGCGCGAGCACCTGAACGACCTGCGCGGCGACGAGGTGCGCAGGCTGCTGGCCGGCTACGGCCGCGACCTGCGCAACCTGCGCGACGCCCTGTCCGACTGACCACCCACCCCGAGGAAACCGCATGGCCAACGACACGCCCGCCACGCCGCAGCCGCAGCGCCAGCCCGACCAGCCGGCCGCCGCCGTCCCGTCCGCCCCGCCGCCCACGCCGGCCGAGGCGCTGGCCAGCGCGCGCCAGGTCGAGGAACTGGCCGACCGCCTGACCGCCTGCGCCGACGACCTCCACGAACGCGTGATGCGCGACATCCGCCGCCACGGCGGCGCCGGCGTGCCCGAGGCCGAACAGGCGGCCGCGCGCGCCCTGCTGGAAGCCGAGATCGAACTGCGCCAGCGCGCCAACCGCCTGTACGCGGACGCCGCCGCCTGCATCGTGACGGCGCTGGGCCGGCCGCAGGCGCAACTGGTGCAACTGACGGCCGATGCCGCCGAAAACATCCGCCGGATCGCGCGCATCGGCGACGGCATCACGCTGGTGGCGGGCCTGCTCGGCCTGGCGGCCGCGGCCGCCACCGGCCAGGCGGGCCCCATCCTCGTCGCGCTCGACCGGCTCAAGACGCAGCTCGATGCGATCGCGCTGCAACACCCGCCGGCGCCGCCTTGAGCGCACGTCGCCCCGGACGGGGGCGACGCAGGTCCGTTCAACACATGTGCTGCCCGCCATTGATGGCCAGGTTGGCCCCGGTCATGAAGCCCGCTTCCTCCGAGGCCAGGTAGGCCACCAGCCCGGCCACCTCGTCCGGCTCGCCCAGCCGGCCCACGGGGATCTGCGGCAGGATGCGGTCGCGCAGGACGTCGGCGGGCACCCCGTCCGTCATCTTCGTGCGCAAATAGCCCGGCGACACCGTGTTGACGGTCACGCCGTGGCGCGCCATCTCCAGCGCCAGCGCCTTGGTGAAGCCGTGCATGCCGGCCTTGGCGGCCGCGTAGTTGGCCTGGCCGAAGGCGCCCTGCTGGCCGTTCACGGACGAGATGTTGACGATGCGGCCCCAGCGCTGCGCCAGCATCGGCTCGATGGCCTGCCTGCTCATGTTGAACACGCTGTCGAGGTTGGTGCGCAGCACCGCCTGCCAGTCCTCGCCCGTCATCTTCTTGAGGCTGCGGTCGCGCGTGATGCCGGCATTGTTCACCAGCACGTCGAGCCGGCCCATCTCGGCCAGCAGCTTCTGCATCATCCATTCGCAATCGCCGTAGTCGGTCACGTCGACCTTGTAGGCGGCGAAGCGGTAGCCGTCGTCGCGCTGGGCGGCCAGCCATGCCTCGGGCGCGGCATTGCCCGGCGAATGGGTCGCCGCCACCCGGAACCCCTCGTCCTGCAGGCGCCGGCAGATCGCCGTGCCCAGCCCGCCCATCCCCCCCGTCACCAGGGCTGTTTTTTGTTCTTGCATGGCTGCTCGTCTCCTCTGGAACCTGCCGCGCCGGCGGCGCAGCACGAAGCATCGAGTCTAGGATGCCGAGCAAAAGAAACTTTGAGCGAGGTCAAAACTCGACTTTTGTCGAGTCAGGCGCCGGTCTGGTGCAGCGGGATATACAGGCGCAATTGCTTGCCGCGATGAAAAACGCCGCGCAGTGCATTGCACGCATCCCACACGCGTTCGTAGGAATCGCCGACCTCCAGCAGCGCCCACGGGCTGTCGGGCTTGCCTTCCCGGATCATGCAGACGCGCTCGATCCGCAGGTAGCGCGACAGGTGGGCGACGACGCTGTCCTCGCAATCGTCGCCGCACAGGCCGGACAGGACCACTTGCATGCGTCCTCCTCAGGCCACGATGTTGAGGCCGCCGTCGACGTAGACGGTGCTGCCCGTCAGCCGGTGCGCGTAGTCGGACGCCAGGTAGGCGCAGGTATTGCCGACGTCCAGGATGTCGACCAGTTCGCCCAGCGGCGCACGCGTCACGGCGTCGCGCAGCAGCAGGTCGAAGTCCTTCAGCCCGGACGCGGCGCGGGTCTGCAGCGGCCCCGGCGAGATCGCGTGCACGCGGATGCCGCGCGGACCCAGTTCGTGCGCCAGGTAGCGGCAGGCCGCCTCCAGCGCGGCCTTCACCGGTCCCATCACGTCGTAGTT